>JALZID010000194.1 GCA_030860485.1 Pseudomonadota bacterium
GCTCGGAGACTGCCGCAGGGACATCGAGGAACACGGTCCCGTAATCCCCTTCATCGGCGTCGGCGAACGCATAGTCGAACTCGATAAAGCTCGCGCCGGCTGGGATATCGACATCGAAGCTGATGGAGCTCGAAGAGGCCGTCTCAGGACAGGCGATCTCCCCATTCTCAAAACCGCAACCGGCCGGCAGAGGATTCTCCAGACCCAACGGCGTCGTGCGGATCACGTCGACGACCGTGGTAGCGGTCGAGACCGAGTTGTTCCCCGCATTCGGATCGTTCTTCTTCGCGGCGACCGAGGCCTGATTGGTGATCGTGCCCGGCGCCGTAGGGGTGACCCTGACGGTCACGGTGACCTGGGCGCCGCTTGCGATCCTGCCGAGGTTGCAACCTACGGGGTCGGTGCCTCCGCAAGAGCCTTGGGTCGTCGTGACCGCCCCGGGCGTGACGCCCGCGGGCAGCTCATCGGTGAGCGTGACGCCCGTGGCGCGCCTAGCTCCGTTGTTCCGGATCATGAGGGTATAGGTGAGCTGCTGGCCAGCGGCCACCGGGTCGGGCGCATCGGTCACGGTAAGGGAAAGGCCTGCCGGGGGCGGCGGTGGTGACGGCGGTGGCGCTGGTGGCGGTGACGGTGGTGGCGGTCCGCCGCCGCCGTCATCGTCGTCATCGTCGTCATTATCGTCATCGTCACCGTCATCGTCATCGTCATCGTCATCGTCATCGTCGCCCCCACGGTGGTGGGATGGCTCCGACACCACTGCGACGCCGACCAGATCGATACCACCCGGCTCCATGCGCGCCTGCGCGGAAGGGCTCACATGCACCAAGGAAAGCGCGAGCAGGAGGCCGAACAAGCTGAGTCTCTGGGGTTGACGAGAATGAAGCATCGGTACGAACGATAAGATCCAGAGCCCAATCGGGAAGACGAGCAGCATTGGTAATACATACGGTATCAGCTAACTATGCGCACCCCCCCAAATGGGGGGCTTGACAAGCGGTGTCCGTTTTTTGTTTCTTCGTCGCTAACTTGTTCAACCACCACTCGTCTTTGCCCAGTCGTAACGCCCGCCACCCAGGATATGCAGCTTGTCCCAGAACGTGATTTGATCCTGAAAGTAAGCGCCCCATGCCAAAGTTGCCCCTCTTTGCTAAAGAAACTGAAAGGCTGGGCTTGAATTGCGGCCAGGTCCCACCCTGCCAAGTTGAGGATTAAACAGGTCCACGGTTGGCGTGGGTAATCCAAAGAGCAGCGGAAAATCCTGTTCTCGTTATGGCCGGAGGAACGGCTTCCCACGGGGGACGTAGGGGAATGGTGGTCCAACGGCAAAGGCCCTATCCCGGAAAGGGCTCTTCCGCGCGGGCCCTCGTCCTCCATCCAGGAGCTGAATCGGAGCCACTGCGGGTGGCCCTCGGGCAGGCGAGCCACATCGTGCAGGACGCCGAGGGTGGAAAGCTCCTGTGCGTTGAGATACAGCGTCGGCCCGGACTTGGAAAGCTCCTCCCGAAGCGCCCGCGCAAACGCCGCCGCCGGTGCGCTCGGGCCGGTCGGGACGAGGGTGAAGTAGCGGGTGCTCGCCCTCCGCTGGCCTGTGAGGCGTGTTGCGCGACGATGCTCTTCTGAATGAGCGTCCGCGTGAGCGTCTTGAGCGCCGATACGATGTACCAACCGTCCGCGGGATCGCCCTGGCGGAACAGGGCCTCGCCCCGCCGCACCGTCACCCACTGCGCCTGCTCCTCCAAGTTCTCGATCTCGCGCGCGCCGAAGGGGCCGAAGAAGGCGGGAGCACCTCGGCCAGCTGCGCGCGCCCTAGGCGGCTCCGGATGATCCATACCAGCGGCTCCAGTAGCTCGCCTCGCGGTCCGAGAGCGCATCGAGCACGACACGCCTGAGCCGGTAAAGCAGGCAGGGGGATTCTGCCTCGACGGTCGTCGTCCACGCCCCGCCGAGTACCAGCTGGATCCGCCCAGCACCCCTCCCGGCCCGTACCGCTCGATGACCTTCTCCTCGCCGCTCGGGGCCACGGTTACCGGCCGCAGGGTCCCCGACGCCACGGCGCCGGCGTTCGGGCCCGGGCAATCCGTTCACCCGGCAGAGCGTCGCCTCTCTACGCGGCAAGCACCAGATCGCACGTGTCCGAAGCAGATCGCCCGGCGCCCTTTCGAAGGCCCCTTCACGGCGGATGAGGCGGCGCGCGACGTCCTCGTTTCCAGAGGGACGGGACACGAGGTAGCTTACGATTTCAAGTCGGCTTAGCTAGACTTCCGGCATGGAGATATTCAAGGAGTTTTCGATCGAGGCGGCCCACTACCTCCCGAACCTGCCGGTGGGCCACAAGTGCCGACGGCTGCACGGGCACTCGTTTCGGATCGGGGTGTACGTGAGGGGGGATTGCGACCCCAAGAGCGGCTGGGTCATGGACTTCGGCGACATCACGGAGAAGTTTCAGCCGCTCTTCGAGCGCTTGGACCATTATTGCCTGAACGAGGTCCAAGGGCTCGAGAACCCGACGAGCGAGAACCTGGCGCGCTGGGTGTGGACGCGGCTCGCACCCGAGATCCCGGGACTCACCCAGATCGTGATCCGTGAGACCTGCAATGCCGGCTGTGTCTACCGCGGGGAGGCCGAACAGAGCGATACATAGGTATTTTTAAGACACCACACCAGGAGGCGTCGATGACCCAGCTTGCCGGAAGGCGTTGCAAACCGTGTGAAGGCGGCACACCCCGGCTCAGTGCTGCGGAGGCCCAGGCGCTCCTTCGCGACACCCCCGGCTGGCGGCTCGATGAGCCGGGCGGGACCATCAGCAAGGTCTACCCGTTTCGAAACTACTACGAGACCCTGGCCTTCGCCAACGCCGTGGCCTTCATCGCCCACCGGGAGGACCATCACCCGGTGATGATCGTCGGCTACCGGCAGTGCGAGGTGCGCTATACCACCCATGCCATCTCGGGCTTGTCGGAGAACGACTTCATCTGCGCGGCCAAGGTCGATCTGCTCTTCGGTGCAGCCCCCGAGGGCTCGAGCGGACCGATCTAGCCGGGTGGGCCGGTGACCGGCCCGCTCATCGCGACGCGGCCGATCGGCCGGGTATACTAACCGCTCCGTTGGCGAGCAATCATGAGGCAGCAGTCTTTCCACTGTAGTCACGCCATGGGTTCGGCGGGAACCCACGCCGGGGACGTGGTGCCCGGCTCTCCCTGTTCCCTAAGCGGGAGAGCGAGCCTCGGTCGCTCCTGGTCACTCACCCGGCGCCCCGCCCCCGAGAAGACCTCATGGCACTGACCGATAGCCTCGGACGCCCGCTGCGCGATCTGCGCATCTCGGTCACGGACCGCTGCAACTTCCGCTGTCCCTATTGCATGCCCAAGGAGGTGTTCGGGCGGGAATGGGCGTTCCTGCCGCGCCGCGAGCTCCTGTCCTTCGAGGAGATCACGCGTCTCTCGCGCCTGTTCGCGGGGCTCGGGGTGAGCAAGATCCGCGTCACCGGAGGCGAGCCGCTGCTGCGTCGGGATCTGCCGAAGCTCATCGCCGGGCTCGTCGATATCGACGGGGTACGGGATGTGACGCTGACCACCAACGGCTCGCTCCTCGGGCGCATGGCCGCGGGACTCCGATCGGCGGGTCTGACGCGCCTGAGCGTGAGCCTGGATGCCCTGGAGGACGGCGTCTTCCGCGCCATGAACGACGTCGATTTCCCCGTGGAGCGGGTGCTCGAAGGTATCTCCGCGGCCGCGCAGGCCGGGTTCAGCCCCATCAAGATCAACATGGTCGTCAAGCGCGGCGTGAACGAGCGGGAACTCCCGGAGATGGCGGGTTACTGCCGAGCCGCCGGTCATGTCCTGCGCTGCATCGAGTACATGGACGTGGGCCACAGCAACAGTTGGCGACTGGAGGACGTGGTGCCGGCGCCCGAGATCCTGGCGATCCTCGGGTCGGAATGGCCGCTCGAAGCACTCACGCCGACCTATTTCGGGGAGGTCGCGAGCCGCTACCGCTATCGGGATGGCGGCGGCGAGATCGGTATCATCGCCTCCGTGACCCAACCCTTCTGCCGCACCTGTACCCGCGCGCGGGTGACCGCCGATGGACAGCTCTACACCTGCCTGTTCGCGACCCGCGGCCACGACCTGCGCGGCCTCCTGCGTAGCGGTGCGAGCGACGACGATATCGCGGCTCTCCTCGGCGCCCTGTGGCACCGGCGCACCGATCGCTATTCGGAGCGGCGCAGTGCCGAGACCGTGGGGCTCCGCAAGGTCGAGATGTCGCGCGTGGGCGGTTGAGCCCGCGGGTCCTGCAACGGCGCCATGACCCACACCCGACAGCCGGCGGTGCTCGCGGGAGGGTGGCTCGTCACGGCTTGGCTGTCCTTCATCTCGCTCGGGTGCACCGGGCACGAAGGTAGCGACATAGCCGGTGATCACATTCAGGATCTCCCGCAGCCTCAGCCTCTGGAGCACCAGCGGCCGAAGGAGAACGGGCGCGAGGCGCCGGGGGCTAGCGCGGGCTATCGGTGAGGATGGTGGCGTCATCGGCGCTGGAGGCCTTGGCCACCTGGAGGAGCTTCAGGGTCAGGACCCGGCCGACCTCGATCCGGGCCCCCGCGCGGATCTGGACGGACGCCCCCTTCGATACCGCGGCGCCGTCGATAGCGGTGGTCCCGTCGGATACCTGATACAGGTATAGGCCCTCGGGTCGGCGTCGCAACTCGAAGTGCCACCGCCCGATGCGCTGCAACTGGTGGGAGTCTGGAGAAGACAGCACGATATCGTTGGCCGTGGCACCTTCGAACTCGGCGAGCCGGCCACAGGTCACGGCATCCTGCTCGGGTATCTTCAGAACCTCACCGCTCTCTTCCACCAACATGGCGGTCGGGAACAGACTGCGATCGCGCCAGTCGAGCACGAAGATCTCCACGGGTTGCGACACGCCCTTCACCGTCGCCGCCGGGAGCGCACGGCAGGAGCGACGGCGCGCGGACGACAGCTCCTGGAATGCGGCGCGGGTGAGCCGGATCTCGGAACCGCTGGCGGTGCCCGCAACCCGCGAGCACAGGTTCACCGAATCCCCGGTGACCATGGTCCCGTCGGTCAAGGTCGGGCCGTAGTGCAGGCCGACGCGCACGGTGAGCTGGTGGTCGCGCGTGCGCGCGATGTTCTCGCGGGCCAAGGCCGTCTGCAGCTCGATGAAGGAACTGACGGCCTGTTCGGCCGCCTGAAAGCAGATGAAGGCCCCGTCCCCCGCGGTGTCGACGATGCGGCCACCCTGACCGCGGGCGATCTGGCCCACCAGATCGACGTGGCGCTGCTGCAGCTTGCGCCCCGCCTCGTCCCCGAAGCGCGCGAAATAGGGGGTGGAGCCCACGATGTCGGAGAACGCCAGCGCCATCGAGCGTTCGAAACGCTGAGACAGGAGGCGCGAGATCTCGTTCTGCAGGCGGATCAGCTCGGTGAGCGAGAGGTCCTGTAGACGGTCGGCCAAGGTGCTTGGTTGCACGGTGCTCGGTTCCACGGTGCTCGGTTCCATCGGTGAAGGAGCGCTCGGCGGCAGGAATGGGTGTCGGTCAGGGGCGGGACGCGATGTTGTCGGCGGCCGCCTTTCCCTTATGGACCTCCCAACTGCCGGGACACCCATAGATGTCCTGCCAGCTCCCCGTCCCCGCCCGGTCCCCCAGCGTGCCCTCGAAGGTGGCGGCGTCATAGCCCTCGTAGGTGAACGCCCCGGTCATGCGGCCGCGGGCGTCGATCTTCCCTTCCAGCACGTAGCCGTAGCCCGAGTCGTCTCGTAGCTCGCCCGTAATGGTCGAGCCCTTGATCGTGAGCCGGCCCGTACCGGTCCCGTAGCCGCAGTCCTCTGCGGCCCCCGGACGGGACACGGCGGTCTTGCCGAGGACGTCCCACACGCCATCGAAGCGTGTCAGGGCGGGATCGGCCGGCGTCGCGTTGATCTCGCTACAGCCGTTGAGAGCGCTCGCAACGAGCGGCAGGACACACCACATCATCTTTGTTTTCATCGATGCTCCACCCACCAAGTGACCGTTGACCCGGTGATATCTCCGAGGTTATATCTCCCGCGCGCGCGGCGCTTCCCCGGCCAAACAGAAGCAATGAGATCTTGCCCGCGAATCTACACCACGACGAACGCGAATTCCAGGACCACGGATCCAGGACTATCAATCCAGCACTACCTGGGGGCAGACGCTCCCGGGGGAGCGATTGCCTGGCAGAGGCCGAGCGGGCACAATGGCTCGCGGGGCCCTCAACGAACGATAGATAGACCGAGCACGAGCGGAGGAGTAGCCATGCCCAACATCACCGAGCAGCAGGCGGGCTCGCTGTCCGAATCGACGCGTTCCCCGCAGGCGCGCATCGCGCGCGTGGTGCGCGAGGCCAGCGGCCGGATCGGCAAGGTCGCGGGCGAGGCCGCGAGCGACATCGCGGTGGTGGTGCGGGACGAGGTCGGGCGGCTCGCCGCCCTGTTCAGGCCGGAGCTCCTCACGGTCGGCAAGGGCCTCGCGGCGCTCTGCGTCGCGGCGCTCGGAGGCCTACTGGCGCTGGGGTTTGCAAACGTCGCGCTCCTCGGTCTGCTGAGGGAGATATTGCCGCTGCCGTGGGCGGCGCTGGTCCTGGCGGTGATCTGGGGCGCCGGGGCCCTCTTGTGCCTCCGTTTCGCGCGGGCTCAGGTGCGGCGCTTGATGGATCTCAAGGGCACGGCCCGCGAGGGTCCCCTGCCCGGCTGATTGCCTGGAGCGGACCCTCGTCCCCGCGTCATCACGCGCGCTTAAGGGCCACGGCCTCGAACCGTTTGGACTCTTCGAACTCTCTGGACAGGGCCATGGGAACCTTGTAGATGTTGAAGTGTCCGGAGACATCGTAGCTCCGGTACATCTCCTGAAACTCGTGCATCCATAGCCCGAAGAAGAAGGCCAGGTCCACGTGCCTCGGGCGATGGAGGAGGGTCCAGCGCACCAGTGCCCAGAAATTTCGCCGGCCTTTGCCCCTGATCCCGATGTGGTAGACCATGCGGACCACGATCCCGAGGTAGCGCCGGAGCAAGGGGAGGGTCCAGCCGCCGACGTTCTCGTGCGACGCGATCGGGCTTTGCCGGTAATCCAGCAGCATCGTCTTGGCGCGCTCGCGGACGAATTCGGGGGCGTATATCGATCGCAGGACCTTCTTGTAGCCCGCCGAGAGTACCCGGGCATCCATCTTGGGCACGATGTTGGTCTGGCTCTCGTGGAAGTCGAACTCGTAGACCAGACGACCCTCGCGCTTCATGCGCTCGTAGAGCTCGGTGCCCGGGGGGGCCTTGAGCACGCTGACCCCCGCGATGACGATCCCGCTGTCTTGGATGAACTCGATCTGGCGGTCGAAGATGGTCGGGGTGTCGGTATCGAATCCGACGATGAAGCCGGCCGTGACCAGGAAGCCGGCCCGGTGCAGCGCGCGCACGTTGTCGAGCATGTTGCGGCGCGTGTTCTGGCTCTTCTTGCAGGCCAGGAGGCCGACCTCGTCCGGGGTCTCGATGCCGACGAAGATGTGCCGGAAACCGGCCTGGCGCATGAGGTCCATGAGCTCGGTGTCGTCGGCCAGGTTGATCGTGACCTGCGTCGCGAAACCGACGGCGGGGTGTTTCTCTCTGCGCCACTCGATGAGCGCGGGGAGCAGATCGGACTTGAGCAGTTTCTTGTTGCCGATGAGATTATCGTCCGCGAACACCACCAGATCGAAGCGGTCGAGGTCCCCCAGGGCCTCGAGCTCCGCGATCATCTGCGCGGCGGTCTTGGTCCGCGGGCGGCGGCCGAAGAGGGCGGTGACATCGCAGAAATCGCACATATACGGGCAGCCGCGGGAATACTGGACGATGGCGAAACCGTAACGGTCGAGATCGCAGAGCTCCCACAGCGGGACCGGCGTTTGGTGTACGTCGGCCAGCTCCGACGAGGTATAGAGGGGCTTCGGACAGCCCGCTTCGAGGTCCGCGACGAAGGGCGGGAGGGTCACCTCGGCCTCGTTCAAGACGAAGTGATCGACCCCGGGGAAGTTCTGGTGCTCGTGGGTGAAGAGCGGTCCCCCTGCCACCACCTTAACGCCGGCCCGGCGGCAGCTCGCGATCACCTCTCGGGCCGAGCCGGCCTGGACGTTCATGGCCCCGATGAAGGCATAATCGGCCCAGGCGAGATCGGTATCGACGAGCGGCCCGAGGTTCAGATCGACGAGCCGCTTGTTCCACTCCGAGGGCAACATGGCGGCCACCGTGAGCAGCCCGACCGGCGGATAATTCGCCTGCTTGCCGGCCATCTTCAGGAGCTGGCTCATGGACCAAAACGCGAACGGCATCTTGGGGTAGATGAAGAGTATGTTCATGCTCCTCCGCGTGGGGAGATGGGGTCTGCCTTGTCGTTGTTATGCCACCCGTCACGCATGCGAGCGGTCCGCCGTGGCCCGCGGCCTAAATAAAGGTGAATGGGCGCGAGGGCTAGGGTATCCCGATCCGAGCGCTTGTCAAATCACGCCCGAGGGGCGTCCCCGGCACCCAGAACCCGCTTCAATAAGCGCGGCTAATATGATGAGCCATGGGTTCTTACTTCCGGCACGTTATGGTAGGCTCGGTAGCTGGGAGGGGATTGCGAACGATGGTGGCGAACGCCAGCCGGCCGGCATGCCGCCGGTCCCACGCCGGATAATGACGAATGCCGCCCGCTGGTGGGTTGTGCTGTGCGTGGGCGCCGTCGCGCTCTCTGCGTGTACGACGGCGTCGCAGCGCGCGCAGCCACCGCCGCCTCGGCCGATCACCGGCGCCCCGCGGGCCGAGGCCGGCAAGACCCCCGCGCCGGCGATGACCGAGATCACGCTCGAAGACGAGGACAAGAAACCGCCGCGTCCGAACGTCGAAATGTACCCCGGCACCGGGACCTTCGTGAACCCGAAGGCGGTGGCACCCAGGCCGCCGGACACGGGCGGGGAATACACGCTCAACTTCGAGGCCACCGATCTCCAGGAGGTCGTCAAGGTGGTCATCGGCGACCTCCTCAAGGAGAGCTATTTCATCGACCCCAAGGTGACCGGTCAGGTCACCATCCAGACCAGCCGGCCGCTCAAACGCGCCGAGCTCTTGCCCACCCTCGAGAACCTGCTGCGCCTGAACGGGGCCGTGCTGCTGCGTTCCGACGGCCTCTACAAGGTCATGCCGGGGGCCCAGGCGACCCGCGGTTCGCCGCCGGCCTCGGTGCAGCGCGTCGCGGCCGCGCGGGGGTATGGGATCCGGGTCGTGCCGCTGCGCTTTGTCTCGGCGCGCGAGCTGCACAAGCTCATCGAGCCGTTCCTGCCCCCGGATGCGCCCCAGATCGTAGACGAGCAGCGCAATTTATTGATCCTGACGGGGACAGAGCAGGAGCTCGAATCCACCATGGAGCTCGTGGAGATCTTTGACGTGGACTGGCTGAACGGCATGTCGGTCGGTCTCTTCAAGCTCAAGGACGCCGAGGTGAAGACCCTGCACGCGGAGATGGAGAAGATCTTCGGGGACAAGGACAGCCCGGTCTCGGGGGTGGTGCGCATGGTCCCCGTGGAGCGCCTCAACGCCCTCCTGGTCGTGACCTCCCGGCCCGATTACCTGGAACATGCCCGCGAATGGGTCGAGCGCCTGGACCAAGTCGCGGACGCGGTGGGACCGCGCCTCTTCGTGTACCGGGTGCAGAACGGCAAGGCCGCGGACCTCGCGACCGTCCTCGGCGGGATCTTCGGCGCCGAGGCGACGAAGGAAGGCGGACCGCCCGCGGCCGAGCTCGCCCCCGGCGAAGAGCCGACCACCCTGGACAGCGGCGACCCGCGCACCTCCGAGCGCGAAGGAGATCTGGGGGGTGAGGAGATGGGGGGCGGCAAGCGCCGCACCGGCAAGGGTTCGAAGGAGCCGGCGGTGTCCGTGGTCTCGACCGAGAACCTCAAGATCATCGCCGACGAGTCCACCAACGCGCTCGTGATCCTGGCCCGGACCCAGGACTACAAGATGATCGAGACGGCGCTCAAGAACCTGGACGTGGTGCCCCTCCAGGTCTTGATCGAGGCGAGCGTGATCGAGGTGACCTTGAACGACAATCTGAGCTACGGGGTCGAGTGGTTCTTCAGGCACAGCGTGCGCGAGGATACCGCCGTGGGGACGCTCGACCTGGCGGGTGCTGCAGGCCTCGCCGCACTCGGCGCACCCAATTTTTCCTATGCGTTGTTCGCCGACGGTGGCAGGGTCAGGGCCGTCATCAACGCCATCGCCAGTGAGAGCAAGCTCAACGTGCTGTCCTCGCCGTCGCTGATGGTGCTCGACAACCAGACCGCCACGATCGAGGTGGCCACCGACGTACCCATCACCACCGGACAGCAGCAGGCAGTGCTGGACACGGGTGGAGTGGACAACATCCCCAATGTGCTCGCTTCGGTCGACTTCAGGAAGGCCGGCGTGATCCTCGAGGTCACGCCGCGCGTCAACGCCAGCGGGCGTATTACGCTCGACCTGAGCCAGGAGGTGAGCGACCCCATTCCGCCCGCGCCAGGTGCTCCGGGGGGGAATCCGTCGTTTCTTGAGCGGAAAGTCGAGACCTCCGTGACCGTGCAGAGCGGTGAGACCCTGGTGATCGGAGGGCTCATCGGCGAGAACAAGTCGGATTCCGAGACCGGGATCCCCTTCCTCAAAGACATGCCCGTGCTCGGGGGCATCTTCGGCTCGACCTCGGACACGTTGCGGCGCACCGAGTTGCTGGTGTTGTTGACTCCCAAGGCGGTGCGCGATCAGGGCGAGGCGCGTGCCGTGACCAAGGAGTTCCGGGAGCGTCTCAAGGAACTCGAGAAGGCTGGCCCCGGCGAGGTCCGCCGCGGGCCCGGTCGTCCTTGAGAAGAAGGCCCTGCAAGTCTACCCCTTCGGAAACACGGAGAGGTTTAGAGTGGGGCGAACGCCGTTTCCGTTGGCGGCGGGCTGACCCCCACCCCGACCCTTGTCCGCGAAAAGCACGGACAGGGGAGAGAGTTTCGAGTTCCCTCCCCTGCGAAGCGGGGGAGGGTTAGGGTGGGGGGGTAACGCCACCGTCGCCGATTGACCTATACTCACGCCCGCCGCGGGCGTGAGGCTCCGCCGGCACACAAGAACCATATCGCGCGTACCGCCCATCGTTCCCCGATATCATCCCCAGAACTCATTCAGGGGCTTCCACCAGGTCGTCCCCGGGGCGAGGGGCGGATCGATATTGCACGCGCGTTCCAGACCGGTCGTTGGAGGGCTTTGCATGACACCCAAAGAAGTGATGGACCTTATCAAAGGCAAGAACATCGAGATCGTGGACCTCAAGTTCCAGGACTTTCCGGGCACCTGGCAGCACTTCTCGATCCCGATCAGCGAGGTGACACCCGACATCTTCGATGAGGGGCTGGGCTTCGACGGCTCCAGCATCCGCGGATGGCAGGCCATTCACGCGAGCGACATGATGGTCGTGCCCGACCCGGTGACCGCCATCGTCGACCCCTTCACGGAACGGCCGACCCTCTCCCTGATCTGCAACATCGTGGACCCGGTGACCCGTGAGCGCTATTCACGCGACCCGCGCTACATCGCCGACAAGGCCGAAAGCTATCTCAAAAGCACGGGCATCGGGGATGTCGCCTACTTCGGGCCGGAGGCGGAGTTCTTCATCTTAGACGGGGTGCGCTTTGACCAGAACGCCCATTGCGGCTTTTACTATGTCGAGTCGGAGGAGGGGATCTGGGAGTCGGGCAGCGACCAGGGTCCCAACCTCGGGCACAAGCCCCGCCACAAGGAGGGGTATTTCCCGGTCGCGCCCACCGATTCACAGCAGGACATCCGCACCGAGATGATCCTGGAGATGGAGAAGGCGGGCATCCAGGTCGAGAAGCACCACCACGAGGTGGCGACGGCGGGCCAGGCCGAGATCGACATGCGCTACGACTCCTTAACCCGCATGGCCGACAAGATGATGCTCTACAAGTACATCTGCAAGAACGTGGCGCTGCGCTACGGCAAGACCGTGACCTTCATGCCCAAACCCATCTTCGGCGACAACGGCTCGGGGATGCACACCCACCAGAGCATCTGGAAGGCCGGGCAGCCGCTGTTCGCTGGCAACAAGTACGCCGGGATCAGCGATCTGTGCCTGCATTACATCGGCGGGATCCTGAAGCACGCGCCGGCCCTGTGCGCCTTCGTGGCCCCCACCACCAACTCCTACAAGCGCCTGGTGCCGGGATTCGAGGCGCCCGTCAACCTGGCCTATTCCTCGCGCAATCGATCGGCGGGGGTCCGCATACCGCTCTATTCGCCGAGCCCCAAGGCCAAGCGCATCGAGGTGCGGTTTCCCGATCCGTCCTGCAACCCCTATCTCGCCTTTGCGGCCATGTTGATGGCGGGGCTGGACGGCATCGAAAACAAGATCGACCCGGGCGAGCCGCTCGACAAGAACCTCTACGACCTGCCCCCCGAGGAGCTCGCGAAGGTGCCGAGCTGTCCGGCCTCTTTGGAGGCCTCGCTGGCTGCCCTGGAAAAGGACCATGAGTTCCTGACCCGAGGCAATGTGTTCACCCAGGACGTCATCGACACCTGGCTCGACTACAAGCGCACCAAGGAGTGTGATCCGGTGCGCCTGCGTCCCCACCCCTACGAGTTCGCCCTGTATTACGACTGCTAACCGCGGGCGATTGCTAACGGCGGGCGACTGGCGAGATCGGCAGGCCGACGCCACCTCCGCCTGCGAGCTGATTATGAGGTGGCGTTTCGGCGTGCTTAAAGGTAATGTGCCAGAGCAAGCAGGGCCCCATCATGAGCGACGACGTCAGCGACGAGTCACCCGCCTGGGATACCCCCATCGCGGTGACCTTGACCCCTGAGACCATCATGAACACGGTGTTCGTCTCCGCGGGAAGCGTCCACACCGGGTGGGAGTCGTGCGTCGACGATGCGCTGGTGGTCGAGGAGACGGTGGTCGCCGATGAGGCGAGCGCCGATCACTGCCGCCTGGCCCAGCAGGAATACGCCGATTCCGATGCGGCCGACGACACCTGGCACGATTGGACCATCGAGCTCCGGCTGGGGAACGTCTACCTCATGGCCCACTGGCGGGCGCGCGCACCGGGCAGCCCCGCGGACTGGGACTGGTGCGCCACCGAGGCCGAGCAGGCCTTCATGAACGCTTGTGTGCTGCTCGGCAGGCGCGTCCGGCGCGGTCTCCTGGTGGACATGCCCCCGCACACAGACCGCCCCTCGCGCACCCGGCACTGAGCGCCGGTGGACGCCGATCTACGGGGGTACGGTGCCGGGGGGCCGCCCGCGTGACGGTCATCCCCGTGACGCCCTTCGTGCAGAACTGCTCGGTGACAGTGGAGGCCGGGGTAGAGATCGAGCGAGACCGAGAAGGTCCTTTTGACGCACGGGCACATTGCGATTGATCCACCCGTTTCGCGCCATCATGCGCATCGAATTCTAGGCCGAACGCGCCGAGCGCGTGCTGGCGCTCATGTAGCAACGTGCGGTAGCAACATCGATTTAGAACATGATCTGAAAGGAGTCGAAGGGTCGTTATACGGAAGAGCGACGCACTTTCTTGTACGACCGAAGTAACGGGCCGTAGGCCATTGGGTAGGTACCGGCATTTCTCACGAGCGCCCTTAAGAATTTACGAAGGGTAGCGGTGACCAATGTAGTGAGCACGTGATCACCAATGGCACTGGTCGGCGCAGTGGCGGAGATCGCTAAGCCCAGAAAAGCTCCGGGTTCCGTTTCATTCAGCCGCTGGCTACTCCGCCGTCGCCAGATCGCCCTTTTCCTCTAGCCACACCCGCCGCTCGGCGGCCTTTTTCTTGGCGAGCAGCATCTCCAGGATGCCGTCGGTCTCGTCGCCCGAGGCGAGGGTGAGCTGCAGGAGGCGGCGGGTCTCGGGAGCCATGGTGGTCTCGCGGAGTTGCAGCGGATTCATCTCGCCCAGGCCCTTGAAACGCTGCACGTTGGGCCGGGCCTTGCGCTTCTCGGCGGCGATGCGATCCAGGTGCCCCTGCTTCTCCTCTTCGTCCAGGGCGTAGAAGACCTCGTGGCCGACATCGATGCGATAGAGCGGCGGCATCGCGACGTGCACATGCCCGGCTTCGACTACCGGCCGAAAGTGGCGCACGAACAGGGCACAGAGCAAGGTCGCGATGTGGCGGCCGTCGGAATCGGCGTCGGCGAGGATGCAGATCTTGCCGTAACGCAGGCCCTCGAGCCGCTGCGAACCGGGGTCCACCCCGATCGCGACGGCGATGTCGTGGACCTCTTTGGAGCCTAGGACCTCGCCAGGCTCGACCTCCCAGGTGTTCAGGATCTTGCCGCGCAGGGGCATGACGGCCTGGAACTCCCGATCGCGCGCCTGCTTGGCGGAGCCGCCGGCCGAATCGCCCTCGACGAGGAACAGCTCGGAGAGGGCCGGTCCTTCCGCCGTGCAGTCGGCGAGCTTGCCGGGCAGCGCCGGGCCACCGGTGATCTTCTTGCGCACCACCTTCTTGTCGGCGCGCAGCCGGCTCTGGGCGCGTAGGATCGCGATCTCGGCAATGCGTTCGCCGGTCTCGACATGCTGGTGGAGCCACAGGGAGAGGGCATCGCGCACCACCCCGGAGACGAAGGCCGCGCAGGCGCGCGAGCTCAACCGCTCCTTGGTCTGGCCGGCGAACTGGGGATCCTCGATCTTGACCGAGACGATATAGGCGCAGCGCTCGTAGACATCCTCGGGCGCGAGCTTGACCCCGCGCGGGAGCAGGTCGCGAAACTCACAGAACTCCCGGACGGCGTCCGTGAGCCCTTGGCGCAGGCCGTTGACGTGCGTGCCGCCCAGTGGGGTGGGGACCAGGTTGACATAGCTCTCGGTGATGGTCTCGCCGTCCTCGGTGAGCCATACGAAAGCCCAGTCCACCGCCTCGTGCGGGCCCTCCAGGCTCCCCGTGTAAGGCTCGCGGGGGACGCGCTCCAGGCCGGCGAGGGCCTCGCCGAGATACCCTGCGAGGCCGTCTTCATAACGCCATTCCATCTCTTCGCGGCTGTCTTCGTCAAACAGGCGCACCGAGAGACCGGGGCACAGGACCGCTTTGGCCCGGAGCACGTGTTTCAATCTCGGGATTGCGATCTGTGGCGCGTCGAAGTAGCGCGGGTCGGGCCAGAAGCGCACCGCGGTGCCGGTATTGTGTTTGGCGACCGGGCCCACGGCCTGTAGCTCGGTCTTCTTCTCCCCGCCCTCGAAGCCCATGTGGTACTCCCGGCCCCCGCGGCGCACCCACACCTCGAGGCGCTGCGAGAGCGCGTTCACCACCGACACGCCGACGCCGTGCAGCCCGCCCGAGAAGCGATAGGTCTTTCCGGTGGTGAACTTCCCGCCGGCGTGCAGGCGCGTCAGGATTACCTCGACACCAGTGACCTTCTCCCCGGGATGGACATCGACCGGCATGCCCCGGCCGTCGTCGGTGACGGTGACGGAGGCGTCGCTATGGAGAATGACCTCGATGCGCTTGGCATGGCCCGCGATGGCCTCGTCCACGCTGTTGTCCACGACTTCCTGGACCAGGTGGTTGGGACGGGTCGTGTCGGTGAACATGCCCGGCCGCTTGCGGACCGGATCGAGGCCTGAGAGGACCTCGATGTCGGAGGCGTCGTAGCGCCGGTTCACGCGGATACGGGTCGCTGGACCCCGAGCATCCGCACCGGATAAGGTCAGTCGAGGTCCGCGAGGAGGGCATCGCGGATCTGGGATGGGATCGGTTCGAGCGCATGGCGATAGGCGCCGTGGTCGATGCCTGCGCAAAGACCGGCGCCGCCTCTCAGGGCGACCCGCATCTCCGGATCGAGCTCGAAACGCAGGAAGTGGACGGAGGAGGTCTTTTCCGCGGTATCGCGCGGGAGGTCCTCATCGGCGATCGCGAATACCGGGGCATGGCCATCGACCCGCAGCCATACCCGGTCTTCCACGCCGATCAAGAGCGCCAGGGCGCGGCTTCGCTCGGCCGGGTCCTCGTACTCAAACATCATGGTGGCCTTGAGGTTGGTGCCGTCTGGGATCAGGGGGTTGTAGGTCCCGATCTCAGCCTCGATCGCCTCTCGCTCGAAGATCCGCTCGACGCGCAGCATCTCCTGGATCTGATACTGGACGGTGAGCCGGTCCTCGAAATGGAGGCTCACGTGCGGCCCGATACCCACAATGCGCTTGCGCTTGTGCGCCATCACCTCGGCGCGGAAGCGCGGGCGCTCGACGGCGTATTGCTCGAGGCCCAGGAGATCGGCGCGCGTCAGTCGCTGCACTATGTTCAGAACCGGTAGGGCTCAGATGCCGTAGGCGAAGCGCAACAGGGATAGCGGGTGGCTCACGGGCATCTCGCCCGACAGCCCGTGTTCCAGGTGGCTCGCGGCCAGCGGGCAGTCGCTCGTGCAGCGATCGGCACCGGCCATGCGGCTCACCACCGGCCGACCGATCTTGACCGCGATTTCGTGGGTCTCACGCTTGACCCCATAGGTACCGTCATGCCCGGAGCAACGCTCGATGCGATCGATGCTCGTGCCCGGTACCAGCGCCAAGACCTCGGCAGTCCTGGGGCCCATGTTCTGTACCCGCTGGTGACAAGGGACGTGATAGGCGATCGTGCCGAGCGCGTGCTTGAAGTCGGTCTTGAGGCGCCCTGCCTTGTGGCGCAGGACCAGGTATTCGCAGGGGTCGAAGAACCGGGCCGCGACCTGCTCGATGGGTCCATCGCCCGGGAACAACAGGGGCAGCTCCTTCTTGAACATGAGCACGCAGGACGGGACGACGGCGACGACGTCCCAACCGGCCTCGACCCAGGGCAGGAGCGCCGCCACGTTACGGCGTGCCTGGCGCTCGACGGCTTCGAGATCGCCCTGCTCCAGCCGCGGCATGCCGCAGCACACCTCGTCTTCGGCGAGGCGCACCGGGACCCCGTTGTGCTCGAAGACGGCGATGAGGTCCTCGCCGATGCGGGGCTCGTGGCGGTTCCCGTAGCAGGTGGCGAATAGCACCACCTTTCCGGTCGTCTCGGCGGTCGGCGCGGCGGCCGGACCCACACGCCAGCGCTCCTGCTTGCGCAAGGTTGGGCTATGGAACACCGGCAAGGGGGCGTCGGGATGGATGCCCAGGGCCTTGTCCATGAGGCGGCGGACCGGACGGCTCAGGGTAGCCGCATTCGCCAGCGCGGCGACCACTGGGATGGTGCCGATGCGGCCGACAACGTCCGTGGCGCCGAGGATCCGATCGCGCGTCCGAGTCCGGCCCGCGTGGTGAGAATGCGCCTTGGCGCGCAGCATCAGATGCGGGAAATCGATGTTCCAAGGATGCGGGGGCACGTAGGGGCACTTGGTCATGTAGCAGAGATCGCAGAGATAACACTGCTCCACGACCCTTGGGTAGTGCGCCTTATCGACCCCATCGACCTCCAAGGTCGGCGAGTTGTCGACCAGGTCGAAGAGGGTCGGGAAGGCATTGCACAGGCTCACGCAGCGCCGGCAGCCATGGCAGACGTCGAAGACGCGCGCGAGCTCGGCGTTGAGCGCGGCCTCGTCGTAGAAACCGGGCTCCTTCCATCGGATCGGATGGCGGGTGGGGGCCTCGAGACTGCCCTCGCGATGGCCCTCGGATCGCTGACTCATGTTCATTCCGCTCGTCCGTATCCTGGGCCTGGAAATGCCGAGCCGGGCCCGCGGCCCGGCTCACCTTGCAGGGTGGTCGGCACCGCTGCACCCCTCACACCGCGGGGCGGGGCCCGGCCCGGTTCTAGAGGGTGTCCAGGGCCTTCTGGAAGCGGTTGGCGTGAGAACGCTCGGCCTTGGCCAGGGTCTCGAACCAGTCGGCGATCTCGCCGAAGCCCTCGTCGCGGGCCGTCTTGGCCATACCCGGATACATGTCCGTGTACTCGTAGGTCTCCCCGGCGACGGCGGCCTTGAGGTTGTGCGCGGTGTCTCCGATGGGCAGGCCGGTGGCCGGATCGCCCACCACCTCCAGGTATTCCAGGTGCCCGTGGGCATGCCCGGTCTCGCCCTCGGCCGTCGAGCGAAACACCGCCGACACATCGTTGTAGCCCTCCACATCCGCTTTCTGGGCGAAGTAGAGATAACGGCGATTGGCCTGCGACTCGCCCGCGAAGGCGTGCTTGAGGTTGTCCTCGGTCTTGCTGCCTTTGAGTGCCATGCGACTTGCTCCTCGATGGTCTGCATATAGATGAGTTGGGGTGACGTACGAACTGGCGCTCGACGATCGGGGCGACGACGCTTCGGCCCCGAGGTCGATTTAGACTAAGTCTAAAGGGTGGAAAGGAGTCTAGGACCCCCCCGCTGCAATGTCAACTCTAAGCGCGCGGCCACCGGGTACGCGTTGACCCCTCGAAGGTCGTGCGCTAACGTAAGTTCCGGTGGTGAAACAGGCGCTCGGAAGATCGATGCGAACATAGACGGCGATGCGAACGTAGATGGCGAAGAGAACGACCGGCTTCCAATTCGAACAAGCGCTCTCGGCGCTAGAGGCCTTGGTCGAGAAACTGGAGAGCGGGGAACTGTCGCTGGAGGAGTCGCTCACGCACTTCGAACGTGGGATCGCCTTGACCAGGGCATGCCAGAAGTCTCTGGCCGAAGCCGAACAGCGGGTCAAGGTCTTGATCGAGACGGACGGTCGCGAACGGCTCGCGCCGTTCGAGCCGCCAGCGCCGGGTCCGACCTAGTCGGGCATGCTGCGGGCCAACGGGATGCCGCGGCAGCACGGCGCGCGCCTCCGCCGCCGACCCACCACATCGGGCCAACCATATCCTGGCCTCGCATCGGGCCGACACCATCGGGCCAACCACATCGGAGACTTACCCATGTCTTCATTCTCCGCACGCCTGCCGGAGCTCGCGGTGGCCGTCGAACACGCACTGGAGGGCTGGTTACCGGCCCCGAGCATCGCGCCCACGGACCTGCACCAGGCCATGCGCTATGCCGTGCTTGGCAACGGCAAGCGCATGCGGCCGCTGCTGGTCTACGCGACCGGGGCGACGCTCGGGATCCCGCGCGAGGCCCTGGACGGCCCGGCCTGCGCCGTCGAGCTGGTACACGCCTATTCGCTGGTCCACGACGACCTCCCGGCCATGGACGACGACGATCTGCGGCGCGGCCAGCCGACCTGCCACAAGGCCTTCGGTGAGGCCACGGCGATCCTGGCCGGCGATGCCTTGCAGGCGCTGGCCTTCCATGTCCTGGCCCACGATGGGGCGATGCTGGCGTCTGCCGGGCACCGCGTCCAGATGATCGACACGCTCGCGGTGGCGAGCGGCTCGCGCGGTATGGCCGGGGGACAGGCACTGGACCTCGCCGCCGTGGGCCGCACCCTCACCGTGGCCGAGCTGGAGAACATGCACATCCATAAGACCGGGGCCTTGATCCGCGCGAGTGTGGTGCTGGCCGCGATGTCGAGCCCGGAGGTAGAGGCGGGGGTCGTGGCGCGACTGGACCACTATGCTAAGCACATCGGGCTGGCCTTCCAGGTCCAGGACGACATCCTGGACATCGAGGGGGAGACGGAGGTCATCGGGAAACCCCAGGGCTCGGATATGGCCCGCGACAAGCCCACCTACCCGAACCTCCTAGGGCTGGAGGGGGCGCGGCGCGTCGCGGCAGAGCTGCACGCCGAGGCGCTCGCCGGGATCGAGCCCCTGGGCGAGGCCGGCGAACCGCTGCGTTACATGGCGGCCTACATCACCCATCGGGACCGGTAGGGAGGCGCCGGGTAGCGGGGGGGCCCGAATGCGTTTAAGATCCACGCGGTGCCCGACGCCGGTCACCCCACAGAGACCATTCCCATCGAGGGTATCGAAGCGATGAACGAAAGGGCGCACGCCATCCCCGAGATCCCGGACATCCAGAGCAGCGAGGATACACGCCGGATCGACATCGACCGCGTCGGCATCAAGGACATCCGTCACCCCGTGGTGGTGCGGGACCGCTCCGGGCGCGAACAGCACACGGTCGCGAGCTTCAACATGTACGTCGGCCTGCCCCACAACTTCAAGGGCACCCATATGTCGCGCTTCGTCGAGATCCTGAACCACCATGAGTACGAGATCACGGTCCAGTCCTTCAAGCGCATGATGGCGGAGATGTCCGATCTCCTGCATGCCAAGGTCGGCCACGTCGAGATGACCTTCCCCTACTTCGTGATGAAAGCGGCGCCCGTGAGCGGGGTCAAGAGCCTCATCGACTACGACGTGACCTTCATCGGCCGAGTCCAGGAGGGGGTATCGAGCATCCAGGTCAAGGTCGTGGTGCCCATCACCACCCTGTGTCCTTGCTCCAAGGACATCTCCGACTACGGCGCCCACAACCAGCGCTCCCATGTCACCGTGCTGGTGCGGATCCGGGACTTCCTGTGGATCGAGGAGATCATCGACATCGTGGAGTCGGTCGCGTCCTGTGAGCTCTATGGCCTCCTCAAGCGCCCCGATGAGAAATACGTCACGGAGCGCGCCTACGACAACCCGAAGTTCGTCGAGGACATCGTGCGCGATGTCGCCGTGCGCCTCAATGAGGACGCGCGCGTGGCGGCCTATGTGGTGGAATCCGAGAACTTCGAGTCCATCCACAACCACTCGGCGTATGCCATGCTCGAGCGCGACAAAGACGCCGCGCGGCCGGCCAGGGATTACTTCTCCAGGACGTAAGTCCCCGGGGGGCGTCCCCCAAAACCGGACGCCGGGCACTGCCGAGCGGCGGGGGCTCGGCCAGGCCGGGCGCCACCCGTCAAGATCCCGACGCCTGGCGGGGGATCGCGGCGTCAACGCCCGTCAGATAGTTGACGAAGCCTCTGTCAGGGGACCGGATCCTATAGCTAACTCATTGTATAGGAACGACGCATTCTAACAGAGCACGACTCGTGCTTGTATATCAGCGCGCACGTGTCCTAACAGACAGTGCTTCCTCCTTAATTGGTTGTTGAGGGTGCTCTCCGCACCCTCTCTTTTTTTTCAGCAGCCGTTCCCAGCCGGCACCCGGTCAGTAGCCCTCGGCCTTGGCCTCATTCCACAGGGCATCCATCTCCGCCAAGTCCGCATCGCCCAACCCTCGCCCCGCGTTCGCGAGCCGACGCTCGATGAAACGGAAGCGTGCCTCGAATTTCGAGTTGGCCCGCCGTAGGACCATCTCGGGGTCCATGCCGACGAAGCGGGCGAGATTGACACAGGCGAAGATCAGATCGCCGATCTCCTCCATGACCGTCGCGCTCGTGGCCTCCGATCCGCCTACCAGGGCCTCGTGGACCTCCGCAAGCTCCTCTCCCACGGCATCGAGGACGGCGCTCGTTTCACGCCAATCGAAGCCGACCTCGGCGGCGCGCTTCTGGAGCTTGTAGGCCCGGGTCATGGCGGGCAGGGCAAGCGCCACGCCATCCAGCCGGCTCGAGGTCCCTTGCTGGACCCGCGCCGCCCGCTCTGTGGCCTTGCGCGCTTCCCAGGCGGCCTGCGCACCGGCATCCAGGCCCGCGGCATCCGCAAACACATGCGGGTGTCGGCGCACGAGCTTGGCCGCAAGGCCGCGGGCGACCGCTGCCAGGTCGAAACCCCCGCCCTCGGCAGCGATCTGTGCGTGGAAGACCACTTGGAACAACAGGTCGCCCAGCTCGTCCCTGAGGTCGTCCAGGGCGCCCCGGTCGATGGCGTCCGCGACCTCGTAGGCCTCTTCGATGGTAAACGGGATGAGCGAGGCGGAGGTCTGCTCGCGATCCCAGGGGCAACCGGAATTCCGATCCCGCAGACACGCCATGATCTCCACGAGCTCATCGATGGCCTGCACGACCCCCTCCGCCGACTCGTTCCCGGTCTACTGGCCGGGTGTCTACTTGATTTCGTAACGCATTTAGCATAAAAAACGAGATTGCATCGAGCGGGATGCTGGACGAGGGTGCAGCATCATCATAGCCCCAAGCAACGGCGGTTGCGACGGTCCCCGACATGGCACCACTGATCTTGCGCCTGGACGTCACCGGGTCCCCCATCAGGTGGATCCCGTGGCAGGACGCGGTATGTCTCTACAGCAGGGACATGATCGCGTGGACCGCGGGTGAGAGGGTGTTCACCTTTTTCGGGGGAACTTGCAGGCGCACCGGCTGCCGCTCTTCGGTCTCTGTCAACTCGATCGTCGCGGTCAAACGTACGCGGAGGCTGAAGGCGACCAAGCGCGGGGTCCCTCCGCTCAACAATCGGGAATTGTTCCTGCGCGACGGCAACCTGTGCATGTACTGCGGTGACGAGTTTCCCGATGGGCACCTGACTCGCGACCACGTGATCCCGCTGTCCCGTGGGGGAGATGACCGTTGGTCGAACGTCGTGGCCGCGTGCAAGCACTGCAACACCCGCAAGGGCAGCCGCACGCCCGAAGAGGCCGGGGTCGGCCTGCTCGCCGTCCCTTACGTCCCGAACTGGGCGGAGTTCCTGGCGCTCTCCAATCGCCGCATACTGGCGGACCAGATGCAGTTTCTGAAGACGCAGTTCAATAGCCACAAACGTCTACTCAGTTTCCAATAAACATCGGGGCCAATAAAAACCAGGGCCGGCGGCACGATCGCGCTTTGCCGGGATGAGTAGCGCCTTCGGCAAAGAACCGCATGGGGTGGAGGACACGGGACCGCTCCCCGAGCGGCTGCGCGCGCCGGTTCGATGGGCGGGGGCGCGCGGCAGCCGGCGGATGCACGCCGTGCAGGATCCCGTGATCCCCTTCGTCGCGGATCTCATCCGCGCGCATCCGGGCACCATCTCGCTGGGGCAGGGCGTCGCTTTTTATGGCCCGCCGCCCGCCGCCATCGCGCATATCCAAGATTTCGCCGCCGACCCGGACAACCATAAGTATGGTCCGGTGCACGGGATCCCGGGGCTCTTGTCGCTCATCGAGGCCAAGCTGGCGCGCGAGAACTTGATCACCGCGGGGATCACCGCGGGGGCCGCCGCCGGGGCGGGATACCGCGTCATCGTCACGGCCGGCGCCAATATGGGCTTCGTTAATGCCATCTGCGCCATCACCGATCCCGGCGATGAGGTCATCCTGCCCCTGCCCTATTATTTCAACCAGGAGATGGCGATACGCATGCTCGATTGCACGCCGGTCGTGGTCGCGACCGACGAGCGGTTTCAGCCCCGCCCCGACCTCATCGAGCGCGCCATTACCGAAAAGACCCGCGCGCTGGCCACGATCTCGCCCAATAACCCGAGCGGCGCGGTCTACCCGGAGTCGACCTTGCGAGCGATCAATGCGCTGTGCCGTGCCCGTGGCCTCTACCACATCAGCGACGAGGCCTATGAGTACTTCACCTACGGCGCCGCCCGCCATTTTTCGCCGGGCTCTATCCCAGAGGCTTGCGAGCACACCATCTCGCTCTTCTCGCTGTCCAAGGCCTACGGTTTCGCGAGCTGGCGGATCGGCTATATGGTGGTCCCGGAACACCTCTATCCCGCCATTCTGAAGATCCAGGACACCAACCTGATCTGCGCCCCCGTGATCTCCCAGCATGCAGCCATGGGCGCGTTGGAGATCGGCGCGGCCTATTGCCGCGAACGGCTGCCAGCCATCGACCGGATGCGGCGCAGCGTCCTGGACGGCCTGACCGCGCTCGGATCACGATGTGAGGTGGGGCCGACGGAGGGTGCGTTGTACGTGTTCACCCGGATCGACACGGCCCTGTCGGCGATGGATCTGGTACGTTGCTTGATAGCCGATCACGGCGTCGCGGTGATCCCGGGGCACACCTTCGGCATGGACCGAGGGTGTTACCTCCGGGTGTCCTTCGGGGCCTTGGACCGCGACACTGCCGACGAAGGCGTGCGCCGTCTGGTGCGCGGCCTGCGGGCGCTGGCCTGACGGACGATGGGCCCGGCTACTCGGCATCCGGGCGACGTCGGGGCTCGAGCACGGGCCGTTGACACCGGGGCGCCGGACCCTGGGCTGACCCGCCAGGGGACGTCGCATCCCGCCTGTCGCGCTGCAAGGGCGTATGATTTGCGCATCGCGAAAAAATGGTTCATGATTATCCTAATGCATGTCACCATGCATTGGGGCCACCGATCAATAAGTTAGAAGGAGACAGCTATGCAACACACCTTGAAGCTAGCGGCACGTAGTGCGGCCATCGCCCTCGTAGCGGGACTGGGGGCAGGCTGCGCGACGGGTGGGGATCTCGAGAGAGTGGAGGGAATCGCCACAAACGCTGCGACCGCGGCACGAACGGCTACGGACACTGCCACCAGTGCCCAGAGCGCGGCCAACGATGCGGCGGCGGCGGCGGCGGAGGCCCAGCGGACGGCCGATGCGGCTCAGGCTTGCTGCAACGAGACCAACGACAAGCTCGATCGGGCTTGGGACAAAGGGATGCGGAAGTAGTCTCGAACCTTACCGTACTCGGGAACCCTGTAACGCCCACGTTACCTATACCACGGCGTTACAGGGTTTCTTTTTGGTTAATGCTCAGAGGCTTACTGAGGCGCGTCCCGAAAGCCGACCCCCGCCTCCACACCCACCGCCCGGCTGATGCGCACCGGTATGCCCTTCCGGTCCGACACGGCCTGCTGCAACCCGTCCCAGTCGACCGCATGCCCGCCGTCGCGGGTCGCCTCGGTGACCAGACCGACCACCTGCGTGAAACCATCGTGGAAGGCGGCCGCATCCTCGTCGAGCGGGGGGTGGGTCTCGATATAGAGACCCCCGCTGAGCCAACCGAGCTTGAAGGGCTGGTTGACGATCCGCACCGGCGTCCCCACCCGCACCTCGCCGAACAGCCGTTCGATGTCCTTGGGATACAGGCGCAGACAGCCATGGGTCACGCGCATGCCGATCCCGAAGGGCTTGTTGGTTCCGTGGATCAAATAGCCGTCGTGCCCGAGCCGTAGGGCATATTGCCCGAGCGGATTGTCCGGACCGGGCGGAACCATCTTGGGCAGAGGATCGCCATCCGCGGCGTGTTCCTTCCGTATCGACGCCGGCGGATACCAGGCCGGGTTTAAGGTCTTGGCGACGATGCGCGTCACGCCCTGGGGGGTTTTCCAGTCCTGGCGGCCGACGCTCACGGGATTGGTGATGACGACCCGCGGCTCCCCCGGCTTGGCCTTGGGATAGTAGTAGAGCCGCATCTCCGGGACGTTGATCACGATCCCCTCGGGCGGCGCCTGGGGCAGGATGTACTGGCTCGGGATCATGACCTCGGTGTCGGCGCCCGGGATCCACGGATCCACCTTGGGGTTTGCGAGCCGCATGTCCTGATAGCCCTGATCGTAGGCCAGCCCGATGTCGAGGAGGGTGTCCTCGTATTCGCTCGTCGTGACGCCGATCGAACCGACCACGGTATCGCCGTTCGCGGGTAAGAACACCGTATCGGGACGCGCCGGGGTCGCCCAGAAGAGCGCGCTCAGGGCAGAGAGCGCGGCAAGGGAAAATAATGTCTTCATGGGCTTACGGCAACCACCTTGTGAGGATCCGACGGTCTTCAGCCCGCCTTGCGTTGCGCCGGTGACAGGCTCTCCGCCATGAGACAGTGCAGATAGCGCTCGAAGTCCTGCTTGAGCTCCGGGTGCTCCAAAGCGTACTCGACGGTGGCCTGCAGATAGCCGAGCTTCGAGCCACAGTCATAGCGTTTGCCCTCGAATTCCAGCGACAGCACGGTCCTCTTCGTCAATAACTTGGCGATGGCGTCGGTCAGCTGGATCTCGCCGCCGGTACCTTGCCGCGTGTTTTCCAGGATCACCATGATGTCGGGCGGCAGGATGTATCGTCCCACGACCCCGAGGTTCGACGGCGCGACCTCGGGAGCCGGTTTCTCGACGATGCTGTGGATCTTGCCGACGCGCGGCTCGATGGTCTGCGTCTCGACGATCCCATAGCGGTTGGTTTCCTTCTTGGGGACCGGTTCCACCGCCAGGACACCGCAGTTGTAGCGGTTGTAGAGGTCGACCATCTGGGTGAGACAGCCGCGCTCGCGGCCGGCGATCAGGTCGTCGGCGAGCAAAACCGCAAAGGGTTGGATGCCGACCACAGGCTTGGCGCACAGAACGGCATGCCCGAGCCCGAGTGGCTCGGCCTGGCGGATATAGATACAGGACACCTCGGGCGGCAGGATGTTCTGGACGAGGTCGAGCAGCTTGGCCTTGTTGTGCTTGCTGAGCTCGACCTCCAGCTCATAGGCCTTGTCGAAGTGGTCGGGGATCGACCGTTTGTTGCGCCCGGTGACGAAGATGAGCTCGGTGATCCCGGCCGCCACCGCCTCCTCGACCGCGTACTGCACGAGCGGTTTGTCCACGATCGGCAGCATCTCCTTGGGATTGGCCTTGGTCGCCGGCAAGAACCGGGTCCCGAGCCCGGCGACCGGGAATACGGCCTTTTTGATCGCTTGTGTCATGGTGTTCGACTCTCCAAGGCATTTCGCTTGCCCTTTCCTTCGTATACGGTTATGCACGCTGATAGGCGTCTTAGAAGCGCACGATGTCGTCCTCTCCTAGATAAGGCCCCGATTGGACCTCGATCACCTCCAAGGGGATGGTGCCCGGGTTCTCCAGCCGGTGCTTGACCCCGAGCGGTATGTAGGTCGATTGATTCTCCGAGAGCAGGAACGCCTCATCCCCGCGTACGACTCGGGCGGTCCCGCGCACCACGATCCAATGCTCGGCGCGATGATGGTGCATCTGCAGCGACAGCTTGCCGCCAGGCTTGACGACGATGCGCTTGACCTGGAAGCGTTCTCCCTCATCGAGCCCTTCATAGCTCCCCCAGGGGCGATAGACCCGCCGGTGGTACAGTCGTTCCTCGCGGCCATGATCCTTCAGCCAAACTATGATTTGCTTGACGTCCTGCGCGCGCTCCTTTGCGACCACCAGGACGGCGTCCGCGGTCTCGACGACGACCAGGTCTTCGCATCCGAGCGCCGCCAAGAACCGCGACTCCGAGCGCAGTACGTTCCGGCGCGAATCGATGGCGCACACGTCACCGTGGACGACGTTGCCGTCGGGGTCTTTTTCAGACACCTCCCAGAGGCTCTGCCAGGAACCGACGTCGGACCATCCGGCGCCGAGCGAGACTACCACGGCCTGACCGTCGGCGCCGGCGATCCGCTCCATGACGGCATAGTCGACGGAGTCGCTCGGGCAGGCGGCGAAGGCGTCCGGGTCCAGGCGTAGGAAGTCGCTGTCCTCGGCGGCCCCGTAACAGGCCGTCCGGCACGCGGCGAGGATGTCGGGCCGGTGCGCCTCGATGGCCGTGAGCCACGCCGAGGCGCGCATGAGAAAGATCCCGCTGTTCCAGTGGTAGCCACCGGCGGCCAGATAGGATGCGGCTGTGGGCGCATCGGGTTTCTCGATGAAGGCATCGATCCGGTGGATCTCGTGGATGCGCCCCTCCGGCGTTCGTGGGATCGCGGTGATGCCACGGTAGACAGCGCCCTGCCGGATGTAGCCGTAGCCGGTCTCAGGCCGGTCCGGCACGATACCGAAGGTCACCAGCGCCCCCTCGTCGGCCGGTCCGAGACCACCGGCCACCGCTCGCAGGAAGGCGGCGAGATCGCCGACGATGTGGTCCGAGGGCATCATGAGCAGCAACGGGTCCTGCCCATCCTGGTTGCAGAGGAGGGCCGCCGAGGTCAAAGCCGGCGCGGTGTTGCGCCCGATGGGCTCGAGCACGATGCGGGACGGGCGCATCCCCGCCTGCCGCACCTGCTCGGCGACCAGGAAACGGTGCTCCTCGTTACAGACGATGAGGGGGTCCGCGACGCTCAGCCCGCCGGCCTCGGCACGCCGATCGTCTCCGAAGCCACGGAGCCGGGTGACGGTCTGCTGGAGCAAGGTCGCGGTGCCCAAGAGATCCAGGAACTGTTTGGGATAATGCTCCCGCGATAAGGGCCACAGGCGGGTGCCGCCCCCGCCGGCCAGGATGATCGGATAGAGCATGGTCATCGATCGTCGCCAACAATAATGAGATAAATCCTCATGAGGCAATGCGCGTCTCGGGTCGCGCCGCATCCCGCACGATCGGTCCGATCGCACGGTGGTCGGTGCGCCCGAGCCACCACGCCTCCACGGCGGTACACGCCAGGGCACCGGGGAAAGCGGCGTCCAGGGATCCCTGCGCAGAGAGATCCGGGGCCCGGTGAATTCCCGGACTCGGCGCGCGCGATTTGACCAGCGCCAGATCCGTCGCACCCATCTGTCCCGCGACCCACAGCGCCAGGCTGTCGGAGCTCACCTCCCAGGACGCAGGCACCCCCGGCGCGCCGTCCGATCCCGGGATCCACACCGGCACCCGGCCCGTGGCGAGTGCCTCGCGGATCTGTGACAGGCCGGTGGCGGCCACGAGCCGCCCCTCGATCCCCGCCATCATGAGCCCGTACTGGCTCATGGCCAAGAGCGCCATGGCATGGGCGCTCGTGTCGGCATAGCCCTGGTGCGCTTGAGCACGCCGCACGAGATCGGCGAACGGTCCCCCGCCCGGCACGATCACGGCCCTCCCCCCGCCCTGCAGGGCGAGTGCCGCGAGCCAGGCTGGCAACTCCGCCGCATACGCCAGGCTCCCGCCGATCTTAACCACCCACATGCGATCTGCTCACGTAGCTCAAGAGTCGTAACAAGGCCTGGGCCTTGTCCAGGGTCTCCTGGTACTCGGCCTCCGGGTCCGAGTCCATGACGATCCCGCCCCCGGCCCAGGCATGGATCCAGCCCCCCTGGTAGACCAGCGTGCGGATGGCGATGTTCAGGTCCATGGCCCCGTCGAAGCCGATGTAGCCGATGGCACCGCAGTAGACCCCGCGCCGGTGGGGTTCCAGCTCCTCGATGATTTGCATGGCCCGGAGCTTGGGCGCGCCCGTGATCGAGCCCCCCGGGAAGCACCCTTCCAAGAGGTCCAGGGCGTGGCGGCCGGGCGCCAGCCGACCCGTCACGGTGCTGACCAGGTGGTGCACGGTCTCAAAGCTCTCGATCTCGAAGAGGGCGGGCACCCGAATAGAGCCGAGCGCGCAGGTCTTGCCGAGGTCGTTTCGCAGCAGATCCACGATCATGAGGTTCTCGGCGATGTCCTTGGCGCTGACGCAGAGCTCCAGGGCCAGTGCGCGGTCGCGCACCTTGTTTGCGGAGCGGGGGCGGGTGCCCTTGACGGGCCGGGTCTCGACCCTACCCCCTCTCACCTCCAGGAAGCGCTCCGGCGAGGTGCTCAAGACCGCCCCCTCGGGCAGGCGCAGATAGGCCGAGAACGGCGCCGGGTTGAGCCCCTGCAATGTCCGGTAGGCATTCCAGGCGTCGCCCTCGGCCGGTGCCGAGAAGCGCTGGGCGAGGTTGACCTGGTAGCAGTCCCCGTCCCGGATATAGCGCTTGATGCGGTCGAACGCACGCCGGTAGTCTCCGTGGTCCATATTAGAGACCACCGTGGAGAGCACCCGGAACGGCCGCCGCGGTGCCGGGGCCGCGCCGCCGAGGACGAGCGCGCGGATCGGCCCCCATTCATCGAGGCTACGCTCATCCCGGCCGGCACACACGAGATGGCTCTGCCGTGTCGCATGGTCCACGATCACGGCCCAGTCGTAGAGGCCGATGCAGAGGTCGGGAACGTCCAGATCCGCCGCCGCAAGGCTCGGGAGGCGTTCCAGCCGTCGCGCCAGATCATAGGCGAAGTAGCCGATGGCCCCGCCCCCGAACGGCAGTGCCGAGGTTGGCGGTTCGACCGGCGAGAGCGCCTCTTTGAGCAACTGGAACGGGCGGGCCTCGGAGACCCGGGTTACCAATCGAGACCGGATCTCGGTATGGCGTCCGCGGCTCGTGAGCGTCAGGTACGGCTTCGCGGCGAAGACATCGTAGCGCCCCCGGCCCCCGCCGAAACCGCCGCTGTCGAGGAACACCGAGCCGGGCAGGTGGGCGAGCCCCGCGAATCGTGCCCCGGTATCGCGCTCGTAGTCGATCTCTTCTATTCGGGGGTAGGGCATGCCTTCATGAGGTAGGCGAGGGCCGCCGCAGGCGCGCACCGGGCGCCCTTTTCGCGGAGCGGGTCCGGCCCTTCCAGGAACGCGGAAAAGTCCACGTAGGGATGATCGAGCTGTCTCGCCAATTCCCGCACCAGAAAACGCCCGACGCCGGCACCGACAAACGGCACGCGGCTTTCGGGATCCCGCGACAGCATCCGCTCTAGGGCCTCGCGCACGGTCACGAGCTGCGCCTGCGCCAGATACGCGGCGAGCGCCTGCCAGGCGCGCATCGGGGCAGCCGTGAGGTCGCGCCCCAGCATCCGTGCGATGCGCCGCGCGCAGTCCTCGGGCGCCGTGCCGGCCCCGTCCGCGGTCTCGCGCGGTCGCTCCCCGAGCCGACCGAGGAGGCCGTAGACGTCGGCCATGGTCGCGAAGTGCTCGGCGGTCAAGCGCTGCCATTCCCCGGCGAACGGGACCCGGTCCGCCACCGCCATGATCGGGGTGCGGATGGCGCCGGTATAGACCAACTCCTCGCTCCGCAGTCGCTCCCCGTCGGTATAGCCCTGGTATTGTACCCGTCCCCCGCCGAAGCGGACGAGATCGGTGGTGGTGCTGCCGATGTCGATAAGCACCCCGCGCTCGGCCTTCAACGCGGCAAAGGCGCCGCTCGCATGCCAGTTCGCCGAGGCCACATCGAGGGCGTGGTCCCCGGACCGTGCCGCGCCCATAAAGCCCCGGCGGCCGGCATAGACCAGGATGCGATGGCTACCGAGGCGCCGGACCATGTAGCTCACCAGTGCCCGCACGCCTTCCTCGCGGTCACGAAAGCAGTCGGTCAATTCTCCAGTCATGGTGAGCGCATGGCGATGCGTGTCTTTGCCGAGTCTGGTGGGCAGGGTAGCGAGGGCGCCCTCGAGCCGATGGAGGCCCTCCCAGAGCCGGTACGGTACCTCCCAGACGCCCGCCAGCCGCCCCGCCGCGTCGAGCGCCGCGCACTTGAGGTGGGCACCCCCGATGTCCCAGCCCGCGATCATGGGGTCATCACCGGGCGATGGACCGTGGACCACCTCCACCGTCTCCGTACCGGTCCCGATGGCCTAAGGCGCCAGTGCGAGAACCTGGTCGAAGACCCCGAGGATCGCGGCGGCGACGTTGATATCCAAGGCCTCGGTGAGCCCGACATAGGTGGTGGTGAGCCTCGGATTGACCTCGACCACGATCGGAGCGGACCCGAGGGCGTGAGGATGAGATCCACCCCGACATAGGCCCGCGAGCGGTGTTGTCCCGGCGAATCGCCCGGGCCAGGGGCTCGAGCGCCGGCCGTCGGTACCAATGTAAGTGAGGCACCGCCAAATTACTGTAGAGCAGTGAGGTACTCAGCAATGATTGACCATGTGAACAGCACGGGATCCATGGGGCCGGGGCTGGCGACGGAGGGAGCCCGTAGGGCGACTGGAGTCGCCAGCCGGCGGCGCCCACCGGAGCGCCGTCAGGCCCGATCCCGAAGTCCTGCCGAAGGCCAAGCGTCGGGCGTTCACCGCGGCGTACAAACGGGCCATTCTGGAGCGGGCCGACCGCTGCACAGCCCGGCCAGATCGGGGCGCTGCTGCGCCAGGAGTGCTTGTACTCGTCTCCATCTGACCAAGTGGCGTCGTGAGCGCGACGCCGCTCTGGAGGCGGCCCTGGCGCCGCACAAGCGGGGACGCCCCGCCATCACGCGGGACCCGAAGGCGCTGCGGGGTACCCTTCTTGAAACCGATCGCCCGGCTGAACTGGTCGTTCAGGATCCCGAATCCCACGGGACCAGGGCTGCTCTTGGTATGCAGGAACAGGAGGCTGTAGTCGGTGCCTTCGATGCGCACCGTGAGCAAGGTGCCCGGGCGAAGCAAGCAGTTGCCGCTCTTAAACTCTGAGCCTTTGGGTGAAGAACGCTGTCACAAAGCCGGGCATGGGCGCGGGCTTGGGGTCGTCGATCTCGACCTTGATGTGGGGTACCCAGACAAACAGGTGGCGCACGTACGCTTCCAGCGCGGGCTTTTCAATAGCCGATTGCGCTGGCTTCTTAGTGTCGGAGGCCGAGGCTACAGCAATCGCGAGGGCAAGCGTGGTGAAGAATCGATGCATTGCAATTCCATTGTAGGCAGCCGCCAGTGGCCCAGGTTTTCAGCCTGCGGATCCTCAGCCCCGCCGGCCACCCGCGCGACCCCCGGCTGGTATGCTCTCCAGCCCGATGTCGGTCATCTCCGACCCCACGACGGATTGCTGCGTGAACCGCCGGTCCCGGTGGAACAGGTAGGTTTCAGGTTGCGTGGGATACTCCGCGAATCGCGCTTGCGCCAGCAGACTCGCCACGTCATCACGCGTCGTCATGGCAAGCACGACGTGAGCCCCATTCCGCCGCAGAATCCGACTGAGGGTCTGAATACCCGGTGTGCCCATCCGGATCCAGGCCTCCACGAGCACAACGATTCGGCCCACCGTCACTCCCGACCGCGGACCCAGCGATACCACGGCCTGCGCCTCGGGATCGCCGGCGCTTTCCACCAGGGCGTGCCGCGGGCCGGGACGGTGGAAGAACCTCCATTTAACCAGCTCTCGGTCCCAGCGCACCTGGTCCCTCATGGCGGAGCGATTCAGTGATGCCGCCAGACGCTCCAGCTGATCGCAACCGGGATCCATTGTCAGGCGGCAACCTTCTACCTCTCTCACCTCGGTTCCAAAGTACCGCCGCGGCTGCAAGACGCCCCCGGTCGCACGGCTCAGGCCAAGGGTGAGCGCTCCCGAGAACTTCTTGGTCACGCGCCGAAACCAGCGGCTGGGCACGGGCTGGCACTGCATATGGCGGTAGGCCTCCGATAACGGCGGCACAACGCCGGGTATCAACGCGTGCTCTTGCAGGTGAAGGGATTTCTTCAGCAGCCAGAATCCGGTGCCGAAGCGATACTCCGGACGCACCGCCAAGTTGTGCAACGTCGGGCAAAAACATTCCTTGCCGTCGATCAGCCAGGGCAATCGCATACGGTGGATGCATCCCACCACCTCGCTCTCGCCGATCACGCCGACGAGGAAGTCATCGTAGCCGATCGCGCTGGGATTCCAACGATAGAGCCAGTCCAGGTACTCTTTAAGCCCCTGATAGCACCCTCTTCCGTACTGCTCTTCGGCAAACCGTCGGTAGCTGTCCAAGTACTGATCCGAGAAGGTAACCCAGCGAGGTGTTTCCATCGCCTACAGAAGATCCAAGGCTTTCAGGATGCTCGCCGGAACACACACCCAGCCGGCAACCGCCCTTACCCACTTCCGCTTGTGTACTGTTTGAATACTCACCGCCCCCCGGAAATCTCCACCCGGCTCTGGCCATCCCTACGCCGTGCTTCCCGCGTCCACCGTAAACGTGGCGCCCGTGATCGACCGGCCGTCGGGGCCCACGAGAAACGCTACCGCCGCGGCCACCTCCTCCACGCACACCAGCCGCCCTAGGGGGCTCCGCCGTTGAATCGATTTCAGCTTCTCCGCATCCAACGACCCGGTCATATCGGTCTGCATGTATCCAGGCGCCACGGTATTCACCGTAATGTTGGCCTTGCCCAGTTCGCGCGCCAGCGAGCGCGTGAATCCTGCCATCGCAGCCTTGGTGGCTCCATACACCGACAGCCCGTTGAAGCCCGTGCTGGCGATGATCGACGAGATGTTGACGATTCTTCCGCCCCCTCCCAGCAGCAGCGATCGCACCACGTACTTCGTCAACAGCACTGCCGAGAGCAGGTTCACCCGGATGAGTTCCTCGATTTCGGTCTGGTGCATCGTCGCCAGCACGCCGTCGTGGCCAATCGCCGCGTTGTTCACCAATCCGTACAGCCCGCCGGTCTCGGCGACCGTGCCCTTGACAAAACTCTGGATAGCCCCGGTCTCCCGCAAGTCAAATTCGCGGAACAGCACTCGTCCCGCACCCTGTTCGTCGATCAGCGACTCCAGCTCGGCCGTGCATTTTCGGCCCGTCGCCACCACGGCATACCCGGCACTTTTCAGACGGCGCGCAATCGCCAGTCCCAGACCGCGAGTGGCGCCCGTCACCAGGATGCACTGTTCTCCGCTCATCGCCTGGCTAGTTTTCCAGCCTGTGTCACCGGGATGTCGTCCACAATCCGGATCAGCGCCGGAACCTTGTGCCCGGCCAGGTGAAGGGCGCAGTGGGCAGCCAGCTCCCGTTTCCAGTTACTGGCTTCGTTCCCCACATCGGCCACCACGTCGGCGGCGACCACCTGGCCGGTGATGGCGCTTTTCTTTCCATAAACTGCCGCGATCCGCACTCCCGGAAACGAGCCAATCACCCGCTCGACCTCTTCCGGCTGTACCTTGTTCCCGCCCACATTGATGGCGCCGTTCGCGCGTCCCAGGAACACGAACCGGTCGCTCTCTCCGGCTACCAGATCGCCAGTGTTGATCCAGCCCTGCTTGTCGAACAGGGACTCGCGAGCCCCGAGATAACCCTGGTCCCGGTTTTCGGTCCGCACCAGCAGGAATCCCTCGGTATCCACTCGCAGCTCTACACCGGCCGGGGGATGCTCCACGAAGCTCTTCGGGAAGCCGGCCCGGCCGTCATTCACGGCAAAGCCCACACCCGCTTCGGTCGAGGCATAGATTTGGGAAATCCGCGCCTGCGGATACTTCCGCCTCAACGCATCGAGAATTGGCTGATCGCTGATCTCGCCGCCCAGCGTGACTTGGCGGAACGCGAACTTCTCGGCGGCTGTGGACATCAGAATCTTTCTCAACATTGTCGGAGTCGCCGAGAGCGCGTTGCAGTGGTTCCGGGCCAGCCACTCCAGCCGGCGCTCCAGCGGCTGGGTTGGGTCGCTCAAGATCAAGCTCGACCCGGACAGCAGACTGTTGAAAAACACTTGTAGTCCCGCGAACCGCGCCAGATCGTAGAGAAGTCCCCAGCGAAAGCGAGCGCCCGCTTGCGGGTCCTTCTTGGACGTGCGCGTCAGCGAGCGCAGCGTGTGCGAGACCAGCTTGGGAGTTCCCGTAGTTCCCGAAGTCGCGATCACCCAACGGGTTTCCCCGAGCCACGACGGTTCGGACTCGAATACCTCGGTCAAGCGCCGCGCTACGGGTTCCTCCAGGTCAGAAGGGACGATCAGCACCATCCGGGCGCGGGCTTCGGCGCACGCCATCGCCTTTGCGCATTCCAGCGGATCGTGACTCCCGATGATCACCCGTTCCGCCGCGCCGCGCCCTTGTCGCATCCGTACGGCATCTCCGGCGGTGACCACGCCCCGTTCCGCAATCCAGAGCTCCCGGCCCGGATCCAGCCGCGCCAGCGCTTCGTCCATCATGCCGGACCTGCCGAGGGCGCAAAGCGGGCGTACACCTCGACGAACTCTCGAAAGGTTTTGGGATACACTGGCTCCTCCATCATCGTGAACGGATCGTATCCCAGTTCCTCCTCGAGCTTCACCACCAGGATCGCGAATCCTAGCGAATCCAGCCCGGTCTCGAGCAGGACCGCGTCGTCGTCCAGTGGACTGGCGAGTTCGACCTTGCGAACTCGAAGGGCCTCGAGAAAGTTCCTGGTAATCTTCTCCCGGATGGCTCCCAAACTGTCCTTTCCTGTTGTGCCCAAGACCCGCCCCCGCCTTACTCAGCTATAATGATATGATACCCGGACATCAAGACAGCCTCTCATTGGATTCCTGCTGAGACTACGTGGTCTGGTTCGTGGGCCTGAATCCCTCGACGCCTCAGCACGGCATCAGCGTACTCGCTCTGTGTGCAGTTGACCATCAATTCGCGGTGAATCAATCCGGCCGCATGATCCAGCACTGCTTCAAACAGCTCCAACTGCCCTTCCCCGTCAATGAAATTGTGCGGATGGGTCCACACCAGCGCGACTCCCCCGGACTCGGTGGCATGGTCCAGTATGCGCTTCCAGCGCGTCAGGGTAACCGCGGTCGGTATTCGCCTCCTGATTCCAAAACGCCAGCTCAGGAAAAATCCGGGAGGAATGGCGACAGGCATGTCCGGATCGGGGTGCCGGGAGTGCTCTTGCCTGCGCGAGAAAATGTTTGCCTCCCGCGCTAACTGAGTCGCCGAACAGGTCCGGGTGTGCCCGATACTCCTCCGGCTCCATCGTAAATGCGCCGACGAAAGCGAACGTGACTCTCAGCTTGCGCCGCTCAAACGCTCGAAGCAGTTCCGAGTACACACGCGCCAGATTCCGGTTGGTGATGACGGTAGCGTGATGAGCCGACAAGTGATCCGCCATCCCCCACTTGCCTTCGCAGTCCAGCGACACGATCAGGGTCCCGTGCCTCATTGGCAACTAGAGATATAGTGCGCCGCGGAATGAAAGTTCTCACGGAACCGGCGCTGAAAAGCGCCCAGCGCTACCACTTGTGCGTGTCTTCCAGATACGTTTAGCCGCACAGGCCGTCCTCGTACAATGTCATCAGCCGCCCTGCCTCTTCCTAGCCGATCTTACCTTCCCGCAAGGACGCTCTCACATCGCGCCTCAATTGCGGCACCAGCGTGTCGGCGTTGAACTGCACATAGTTCAAAGGATAGGCAATTCAACGCGAGTTAGCAACAGGTGTTGTCGGGTCGGACGGGCCGGCCGGTGCTTGGGTGGTCCCGGAGGGGGTGGGAAGAGGCGTTCGGGCTGACCCGGGCCGGATTTCGGGTGGGTGTAGGGGCTGTGGGGTGACGGATAGCCGAACGGACAAGCGAGAGCCGGGTGCTCGGACGAGAGTCCCTCGGTGTCGGACAAGGCACTTTAACCGGCAGGAAGCGTCCGAGTGGGAAGGCGCTTACCCGCTCAGCTGATCGAACTCATAAGCCCTGCGCGGGCGGTCACTGCAGCACAGAGGGGGCGTTAGGCGGGAGCACGCCGTGATACCGATGGCGATGCCGGCGCGGGGATGGGACCAAAGCCGCCAGCCGGTCCAGGAATTCCAGGGGCGTGAAGGCGAGCACCGTCTGCCCGTCGTGGCGGGCCTTGGGAGTGAATAGACCACCCGCTGGCCTCGCGGCGCCCAAGCTAACCGCTCGCTGGCGAAGGTCGGGCGGGCACAATACCGCCACATGTCGCTTCTCAAGCACTTCGTCGCCGACGACGACTCCGGCGAAGCGGTGAGCGTGAAATTCGACGACGACCCGGACGATCAAACGCAGTCCTGCCGAGCGCGACCGACTTCAACGGCCTCATCCGGCACGACCTGGAGATTCCCGCCGGGAAAGCCCGCGAGCTTCTGGACGCGCAGCAGTCAACCTCCGGGTGGCTGTCCTTCACGGCCTCCGCCGAAGGCTTTGAGGGCAAGGGCCGCGCCCGCATGATCGAGCCGCGGGGCCTGTCAATCGTCTCCGACATTGACGGCACGATCAGAGTTCGACCCGAGGAGACCGTGCGCGCCTACAAAGACCTGGCCCACGTCGAGCCGGCGTTTCGCAGCTACAAGACCCTCGACCTCAAGGTCCGCCTCATCTACCATCACTTGGCCGATCGGGTCCGTGCCCACGTCTTTCTCTGCATGCTCGCCTATTACGTCGAGTGGCACATGCGTCAAGCGCTCGCGCCGCTCTTGTTCGACGCGGCGGGTATTCGGGCAGCGCGTGCACATGGGTCACGGCCACCTCGCACACCACGACCTAGAGCGTGGCGCCGAAAACCTTGCTCGCCGAGCCTCCATCAAGCTCCGCACGTCCGGGCCTGGATGGCTGAACGGCCGGAAAGCCGCGGCCGGGGATCTGCCCTGTCGGGCGCGCCGAGGATGTGGCGGGAGATCCCGAGCGCAGCAGATCTTTTCACAGGCCCTCCGTCTGGTGAATGCGGGCAATGCCACTCCACGTCCTGGACTTTGGTATCCTCTGCCCATGCGCACACCCCGTGACACCAGCCCTCGTCCCGCGCCTATCCGGTTGCCCCACAGCGGGCCGGCCCGGCGTTTCATCGTCGGCCTGTTGCTCCTCTCCTTCCTCGTGGCCTGTGGCCAGAAGGGCAGCCTGTATCGCGAGAAGAAACCCGAGTCACGCCTCACCTCGGATGCAGCCTTTCTATTACCGTAACGGCGCGCTCTACGTCGAGGGGCTAGCGCTCACGGCCATCGCCGAGGAGTTCGGGACCCCGTGTTACGTCTATTCTCGGGGCGGGATCGAGGGCGCCTGGCGCGCCTTCGACGGCGCCTTCGGCAGCCATCCGCATCTCGTCTGTTACGCCGTCAAGGCCAACGGCAACCTCGCCGTCCTGAACCTCCTGGCGCGCCTGGGCTCGGGTTTCGATATCGTCTCGGGGGGCGAGCTGGAGCGCGTCCTCAGTGCCGGGGGAGACCCGGGAAAGATCGTGTTTTCGGGGGTCGGCAAGCGCGCCGATGAGATGCTGCACGCCCTGGAAGTCGGGATCCATTGCTTCAACATCGAATCCCTGCCGGAGTTGAGGCGCCTGGATCAGATCGCGTCGAGGATCGACGTGCGTGCGCCGGTGGCGATCCGCGTCAACCCCGATGTCGATGCGAAGACCCACCCCTACATCGCCACCGGCACGAAGGCCAGCAAGTTCGGTATCCCCGCACGAGACGCGGAGGCCGTGTATGCAGAAGCCATAGACCTGGCGTATATCGACGTGCGCGGGATCGCCGTGCACATCGGCTCGCAGCTCACCCGCCTCGATCCCGTGCTCGAGGCTCTGGACCAGGTACTCGGCCTCGTGGCACGGCTCGATGCACAAGGCATCGCATTGAGGCATATCGACATCGGCGGTGGCCTAGGCATCCGCTACCGCGAAGAATCGCCGCCGACGCCCGCGGCGTACGCGAAAGCCATCCTGACCCGCCTGGGCGGCACGCCGCTCTCGGTCATCACCGAGCCGGGACGCGCGGTGGTGGGGCCGAACGGCGTGCTCTTGACGCGCGTCGAATACCTGAAGGACGTGGAGCAGAGGCACTTCGCCATCGTCGATGCCGCCATGAACGATCTGGTGAGACCCGCGCTCTACGACGCCTGGCACGACATCGTACCGGTCGAACGCAGCCCGGGTCCCGAGCGCCGCTATGAGATCGCCGGGCCGGTGTGTGAATCGGGCGACTTGCTCGGCTCGGGGCGCGCCCTGAACCTCGCGCCCGGCGATGTCCTGGCCGTCTGTGCCGCGGGGGCTTATGGTTCCTCCATGAGCTCGACCTATAACACAAGGCCGCGCGCCGCCGAGGTCCTGGCGGACGGCGAGCGCATCCATCTGGTCCGGCGCCGCGGAACCGTGCAGGACCTCATGAGCGGAGAGGTGATCCCGCCGGCCTAGGCGCGGCAAGGGCTATCACGGCGAGGGTGGTGCACGCGGAACCGGCAATGCACATCATCGGTGCGCACGCTCCTCCGATGCGAGCGTTCCGCGAGACGGTGGGCCGGCAACTGGCGTCCACCGCACCACTGCCCTCGCAGCAGGGCGGTGGTGGGAAATCCGGGCTAGAATCTTGCCCCGCGCCGCGCGCTTGTCTATGCTCCCTGCATGCATCGGCTGGTCTTGTGTCTAGGGCTTTGGAGCGCGGCCTCGCCCGCCGCGGAGGTCTACCGATGGGTCGATCCCGACGGCAACATCCAGTATTCCGATCAGCCCCGACCGAATGCTCAGGTGATCCGGATCCCCCAGGCGCCGGCCGCCCCGGCGCCGGCACCCCCACCGGGGGCGGCACCGGCCGGCGATCCGGCGTCCTCGGACCCGGCTGCACCCAAGTTTGCCGGATACGACAAGATCGCGGTCGTCAACCCACCCAATGACGGCACGGTGTGGGACAACTCCGGCAACGTGTCCATCGAGATCGCCGTGGCGCCGGCACTGCAAGGGACGCTGGGCCACAAGCTGGTCGTGCTGCTCAATGGGATCCCATTAGGTGAACCGATTACCGCCACCAGCTTCACGGTGACCAACCTCGATCGCAATACCTACACACTACACGCGCGGATCGTCGATGCGGGTGGCGAGGTGCTGGGCGAATCACCGCCCTCGGTGTTCCATATGAAGCGCATCTCCGTAGCCCCGGCAGCGCCACCTGCGGCGCCTCCCGCAACCCCGTAACACCGCGCCTTGATCCGGACCCCGACCGGCGGCGCGTCGTGGGGGGCACACTCCTCTCGCGTGGTCTGGATTTTGCCCACTGCCCATTAGCGCCGCACCGGCACGCGCCGCCTACCCCCACCGGATCCCGGGGCATAAACGTAAGCCCGCGATTTTGCTGATCTATCTAATCCTCGAGGCGAGCGTCATGGTGCGTCATGGCACGCACCGGCGTGGTGCGTCGCAGGGAAGAAAGGTATGATCAAGCACGCTCAGGCGGGCTGGTTGTTCGATAATCTCTGCACCGCCGTGCTGCTGTTCGATCACGAGACCAGACTTATACTCATCAACGCCGCCGGCGAGCATCTCTTGTCGGCAAGCGCGCGCAAGGTGCTCGGGCGCGCCTCCGACGAACTGTTTCGGGACACCGCGCTCACCACCGCCCTGGAGCGCGTGCAGGCCAGTGGACAGCCGGTGACCGAATGGGGTGTGGACCTTACCACCCCCTGGGGCACGAGGATCTCACTCGATTTCACGGCCGCCCCGCTGTTCCAGGGCACCAGGATATCGCACATCCTGGTCGAGATGACCAATGCCGATCGCTACCGTCGCGTGCTGCGCGACGAGGCCGTGGCCACCCGGCAGAACGCCATTCGCACCATGCTCAAGGGCATGGCCCATGAGGTCAAGAACCCGCTGGGCGGGATCCGCGGCGCGGCACAACTGCTCGAACGCGAGCTACCCGAATACGCCGAGTACACTCGCCTCATCGTCGACGAGGTGGACCGGCTGCGCGGTCTCGTGGACCGCATGCTGGTCCCGAACTACCGCCCGCACAAACGCACCATCAACATCCACGAGGTCCTGGAGCACGTGCGCACCCTGGTGAGCGCCGAGGGTCCGCCCACCTTGACGGTGGAGCGGGACTACGACCCGAGCCTGCCGGCGCTGCTCGCCGACCGCGACCAGTTGATCCAGGCCTTCCTCAATATGGTGCGCAACGCAGTGCAGGCCCTGTGCGGGATTGGAAAAGTGGTGTTGAGGACGCGCGCCGATCGCCAGGTTACCATCGGCGTAAACCGCTACCGGATGGTGATCCGCATCGACATCATCGACAATGGGCCGGGCGTGCCTGCGGAGGTCCGCGACGATATCTTCTACCCCATGGTCAGCGGCCGGGCCGACGGCACCGGACTCGGACTCTCGATCGCCCAGGCCCTCATCTACGGCCACGGGGGGCTCATCGAATTCACCTCCCAACCGGGCGAGACACGCTTCACGGTGCGCCTGCCCACTCTCTGATATGGCTCGAAAACCATGAGCAATCAAGATGAAATCTGGGTCATCGATGACGACCGCGCGATCCGCTGGGTGCTGGAGAAGGCCTTGACGCGCGTGGATATGCACGTCGTCAGCTTCGAAAACGCCGACAGCGCGATCCGCAGGCTCGCGAACGGCCCCCCCGACGCCATCGTCTGCGACATCCGCATGCCGGGCACGGACGGCCTGTCCCTGCTCGACTACGTCCACCGCCGATTCGCAGAGATCCCGATCATCATCATGACCGCCTACGCCGATCTCGAACGGGCCGTGGCCGCGTTTCAGGGCGGCGCGTTCGAGTACCTGCCGAAGCCTTTCGACGTCGATGAGGCTATCGCCATCGTGCGCCGCGCGGTCCGCCAGCGACCGGTGCCTATCCAAAGCCCCGGGATCGCGGGGGCCGGGCGCGGCGGGGAGCCCGAGATCATCGGCGCGGCGCCGGCGATGCAGGAGGTGTTTCGGGCCATCGGGCGACTGTCGCGCTCTCATGTCACCGTGCTGTTAACGGGCGAATCAGGGACCGGGAAAGAGCTGGTGGCGCGCGCCCTACACCGTCACAGCCCACGCGCCGAGCGCGCCTTCGTCGCCCTCAACACCGCCGCCATCCCGCGCGAATTACTGGAATCGGAGCTGTTCGGCCACGAGCGGGGCGCCTTCACCGGGGCCAGCAGCCAGCGCATCGGACGTTTCGAGCAGGCCAACGGCGGGACGCTGTTCCTCGACGAGATCGGCGACATGCCCCCCGAGCTCCAGACCCGGCTGTTGCGGGTCCTGGCCGACGGTCAGTTTTACCGCGTGGGCGGGCACGAGCCCCTCAAGGTCGATGTACGTGTCATCGCCGCCACCCACCAGGACCTCGATCAGCGCGTCCAGGAGGGCGGCTTCCGTGAGGACCTGTTCCACCGCCTGAACGTGATCCGACTGCGCATCCCGCCGCTGCGCCAGCGGCGCAGCGACATCCCGCTGCTCGCCGATCACTTCCTGGCGGCCGCGGCCCGGGAGCTGAGCGTCGAGGCCAAAGTGCTGCACCCCGATGCGGGCAGTTACTTGACCACTTACCATTGGCCCGGCAATGTACGCCAGCTGGAAAACGTGTGTCGCTGGCTCACGGTCATGGCGCCGGCCCAGGAGATCCACCTGGAGGACCTGCCGCCGGAGTTGCGCGAGGTGCCGGTCAACGGCGAGCGCGACGACTGGGAGGCCGTGCTGCGGCGCTGGGCGGAACAGGCCCTGGCACGGGGCGAACGGCAGATCCTCGACCAGGCCGTGCCGAGCTTCGAGCGGGTGATGATCTCGACCGCCCTGGAAAGGACCGGCGGGCGCCGGCAGGACGCGGCCAAGCTCCTCGGCTGGGGCCGCAACACCCTGACCCGCAAGATCCAGGAGCTCGGAATGCGGGATGTCTAGCCCGGCCGCAGCCGCGTCAGGCCAACCACTGTGCCGCCTTCTTGGCGAAATAGGTCAGGACGGCATCCGCACCCGCTCGCTTGCAGGCGAGTAAGCACTCCAGGACCACGGCGCGCTCGTCGAGCCAGCCGTTCCCGGCCGCCGCGACGATCATGGCGTACTCGCCGCTGACCTGATAGACCAGGGTCGGCACACCGAAACGGCGTTTGACGCGATGGACGATGTCGAGATAGGGGAGCCCCGGCTTCACCATCACCATGTCGGCGCCCTCGGCGATATCCAGGGCGACCTCGCGGAGCGCCTCGTCACTGTTGGCCGGGTCCATCTGGTAGCTCAGCTTGTCACCACCGCCGAGAGCGGCCCGCGATCCCACGGCATCCCGGAACGGAGCGTAGAGACCGGAGGCATATTTGGCCGAGTAGGCCAGGATCCGGGTATTCACATGACCCTCGCCCTCCAGGACCCGACGGATCGCCTTGACGCGCCCGTCCATCATGTCCGAGGGCGCGACCACATCTGCCCCCGCCCGCGCATGCGAGAGCGCCTGCTGGGCCAGGACCTCCACGGTGGCATCGTTCAAGACGTCACCCTGGTCATCGATGAGCCCGTCTTGGCCGTGGGTGGTGTAAGGGTCCAGGGCGACATCGGTGATGACCCCGAGACCGGGCACGGTGGCCTTCAAGGCGCGCACCGCGCGCTGCACCAGACCCTCGGGGTTGTAGGCCTCCCGGCCGTCGGCGCTCTTCGCTTGGGGCTCGGGCACGGGGAACAGGGCCAAGGCCGGTATGCCGAGACGCGCGAGGTCTTGGGCCTCCGCCGACAGGAGATCGAGACTCAGGCGCTCGATCCCGGGCATGGAGCCGATGGGCTCGCGCCTGCCCTCGCCTTCCACGACGAATAGGGGGCAGATGAGATCATCTGCAGTGAGGCGGTGCTCCCGCATGAGCCTGCGGGAAAAGGCGTCGCGCCGCATGCGGCGCGGGCGCCTCAAGAGGACCGGGTTCACCGGCGATCTCCTGCGCCCGAGCGCCAGGCGACGCTCGGCAGTGTCGTAAGGCCAGCGCCACGGCGAGGCGCGGAGAAGTCGGCTAGCCCGCATTTCTCACGACGGCCCGTCGCGAGACCGCCGAGGCGCCGGCCCGCCAGACCGAGCGGATCGGCGGTCGCAATAGGGTGGTGGTGAGAAATGTAGGCTAGAAGCTGGGCGGAATGAACACGGCCTTGAGCAACCGGCCCTGCGCAGAAAGGGCCTCGGCGTCCACACGCGCCCCGACCCGGCCTTCGTCCCGTTCCTGCTCGGCCGCGGCGACACGGCGCTCGAGCCGATCGAGGCCCGGATTCGACACTCGGTGATCCCTCGCGATCTGACCTGCGACCTCCCAGTAGCGTCGGGCGTCATGCACCCGGCCACCCCCCAGTGCGACCTCACTCTCATGCAGGTACTGGCCGACCAGTCGGGCGAGCACCCGGTGCGCCAGGGGCTGGCGTTGCAGGGCCACCGCGCTCGCCCCATGCGGACGGGCTTCCACGCCATCCATGCGCTCCGCCACGGCGCTCAACGGCGCCGTGCTGAGATTGAATCGATACGCCACGCCCTGCCCCCGCGACCGATACGCCTGCGCCCTGGCCAGTTCCTGCTGCCTCAACGCCTCGGCCCGGTCCAGAGCGGCGTCGGCGATAAGACCGTAGCGCGCGACGACGGCGCGAAGGATCCCTCGGGCTTCGGGGTGACCGGGCGCAAGGTCCAGCACCTCTTGGGCATAGGAGACGGCATTATGGCCCGAGGGGAGGGTGAGCCGATCCTCCGCCAAGGCGCGATCCGCCTGGACGAGAATGCCTGCGATGCGGGCGGATGGACCCGGCCGCTTCTGTTCGGCACCCGGGGAGAGCCCCGGGTAGGCCGCCAGCACGAATACCCACACGACCATTCCGCGCCGGAAGTTGGTTGAGATCATGGTCATGTCGAGACCTCGAAACAAGCTGAATCTACCCAATACATGGGAAAGTTCCCTCATCCTAACGGTCATGTCGTCTTGTCGTCACTCCGGACAAGTGAAAGATGACTTTCACGGCAACCTTCTCCCCGCGTCGAATTCGCCTTGTACAGCCTGGATTCTGCGATCATCTAGAACGAAGGAGGCACGAATACCTTCGACCTCTCCCCCACCGGCTCCTTCGGCGGAGCCGCCGGGGGCGAAACCTCCGGGGGCGGTGGCGAGACGATCGGCGTCCGCTTCTCACGCGCACGCCGTTCCACTTCGGCGATCTCGTGTCGCTTGGCGCTAAGACGCCGATCCAGGCGACGAAGTTCCACGTCCGGCAACCGGTAACCTTTCACGACGCGCTCGGCGGCCCGATAATGACCGTCCGCTACCGCGAGATCCTCGCCGGCCACGGCCAACTCACCCATCGCCACATAGCGGCCTACCACCTCCTGGAGGATCTGAAGGCCTTCATAGCGGCCCTTATCCAGGGTGAGCATCTGGGCGGCAAGCTCCACGGCGTTGTTACCCCCGGGACTGGTCAGCCGGTTGCCGGCCAGCGCCGACCGCGCCTTCTTGCGTAGATCCGCGAGCTGCTGCTCGCGGCGGCGGGCCTCCGCCTGCTCCTGCTGCAACTGCGTCGCGAGCGCCGTTTCGCGCTCCTGCTTCTCGCGCTCCGCCTGCTCCGCCTTCTGCCGGGCGAGCTTTTCACGCTCCAGCCTGTCGCGCTCCGCCTGCGCCGATTCCGCTTTCTGCCTGGCCAGCCTTTCCCGCTCCAGCCTATCGCGTTCCTGTGCCAGGCTATCCTCTGCCGCCCTGTCGCGCTCGGCTTTTTCGCGCGCCTGGATCACGGCGGTCGCGTTGCCGTGCTCGGCGGCCGCGATCCGGGCCGTGAGATCACGCATCGGGTCGACGCTCAGGCGAAACTCCGAGGCGATGTCCCCCGCCTGGCGCTCCAAGTCACGGGCCTTCGCGAAGCCCGCATCGGCCACCGCCTTGTCGGCCAGTGCAATGTAACGGTCGCGCACCCCGGCAGCAAGACCCTGCGCCTCCAAGTTCCCCGGATCCAGGCTGACCAGATCGCGCAGGTGTTTCAGGGCGTTGTCGTTCGCGGGCGCCGTCAAGCGGTCCTGGGCGATGGCCCGAGTGGCCTTTTCGACCAGATCCTCGATCTTCACTTCGCGGCCCGCCAGCGCCGCTTTCTCTTCTTGCGTCTCACGGGCAAGGCGTTCGGCCTCGGTGATCCGCTCGGACAGCTTCGCGATGCCCTGGCTCGGCACCTGGTAGTCGGAGGCCAGCTTCGCGGCCGTGTCACGCCGGCCCCTGGCCGTTTCCATATCACCGGCCCCGAGCGCTCCATCGGCCTCATGGACCACGGCATCGACGACACTGCCGATCACGCGCAGGGCCTCGGCGTTCTTGGGTTCGAGGCCCAGCACCGCCCGCGCATGCCCGACGGCGCTGTCCTCGGCGGGGGCCGTCCAGCGGCCCGCCTCGGCGGCGGCCCGCGCCTTGTCCAGAAGCCCCCTGACGCGCGCCGTCCGTTCTTCCACAGCGCGCTGCTGCACAGCCAAGCGTTCCTTCTCCTCGCCCTGTCGCCGCGCTTCTGCGGCGCGCCGTGCGGTCAGGTCGTTGAGCTTGGCCTCGGGGAGACCATACCGCTGCACCAACGCACGTGCTTCTGCTTCACGGGCGCCGCCCGCCGCGAGGTCGCCGCGGGCGAGCGCCTCTTCCATCCCCTTGAGCGCCCCTTGGAGCGCATCGTCGAGGATCTGCCGCGCCTCGGTCTGGTCCGGCACCAGGCCCAAGACCTCCTGGGCCCGCGCCGCGGCCTCCGTGAACTTCTCCGACGCAAGCGCCGCCCGCGAGGCCGCGATCAGCTCGCCGATATGGCGTTCTCGTTCTGCTTTCTCCCGTTCTGCCCGTTCGATCGCGGTGCGCCGCGACTCCTCGGCGGCGATACCGCCCACGAGCGCCACCACACTGCGCTTATCCAGCTTACGGTCATCCAGCGCATAGTCCCTGACCAGGGTCTCCGCCTCGGCGAGCCGCGCCTTGGCGTCGGTCAGCTTGCCCTGTTGGAGCGCCGACTGCCCGGCGGTCACGAGACGGGCGACGGCCGTGATCACGATGTCTTTTGCTTCGCCTTGGTCCGGTACCCACTTCAAGACGTCCTGTGCCAGAGACACGGCCGTGTCACCGGGCCCAACCACCTTTCCCGCCGCCAGCGCCTGCTTCGCCTGCGCGAGCCACCGCGCTATCTCCTCCGGATCGGGAGGTCGCATCAGCTCACGGACCCCCAGCGATACGCCGACCAGTACGGCGAGTCCCAGTGCAGCGCCCGCGACGCGCCGCCACCCGAGCCGCGACAGCCATCCCAGCACCGGCCGCAACCCCTCACCGATCCGGACACCCCACGAGGGTGCGGGCGATGCGATGGGTTTCCCGAGCCCCGGGGCCTTCTTCGCGTCGATGACCGTGCCGAGCCGGGTCCCGAAGGTGGACAGCTCATCGACCGTGGTCGCCCCGGCCTCAGTGGTCACCGGGGCGCGTGGTTGCAGCGGTGGCACGATCTCCGCCCCGATTTGCGTGTCCAAAGCCTGCGTCGGCACCTGGGACGCGCTTTTCGGCACCGGAGTGCGCACCACCTCGAGCCTCGGGCCCGGGGGCTGATGGTGGGGGGCCTGACGGGGGGGCGCCTGATAGGCGTCGTCCATGAGCCCGCTACGGCTGCTCGAAGTGGGCATCTCGGCCTGCTTGTGCGCCAGGTTGCCGTCGGTGACGACCACCGGGCGTTTCTGCCCGCCCCGCTGACGAGGCGCGCGCGGGCCTGAATCCTGGTCGCGCGAGCCCCTGCGGTGCAACTCCCAGCCGACCACATCGTCGCGCAGTATCGGCACCAATGCGGCAATGAATTCGGAGGCCCGCTGAAATCGGTCTTCCGGCGCCTTCTCCAGGGACCGCATGATGGCCTCGTCGACCGCTTCGGGCAGATCGGGAATGATCTGGCGTACCGGCACGGCGCGTTCCTCGACCTGCGCCTTCATGAGCTCGAACTCACCCAGGCCCTCGAACGGCACATGCCCGGTGAGCATCTTGTAGAGCACGATTCCGAGCGCGTAGATATCCGAACGCGTATCGATGCTGCGGCCGAGGATCTGTTCGGGGGACATGTACTTGGTCGTCCCGACCACGATGCCCGCCTTGGTGAATCCGGATTCTCCGAGGACACGCGCGATCCCGAAATCCAGGACCTTCAGGGTATCGCGCTCGCTGACCATCATGTTGGCCGGCTTGATGTCACGGTGGATGATGCCCTGCTTATGGGCGTGGTCGATGGCCCGGAGCGCATCCATGAAGAGCTCCAGCGCGTATCGCCACGGCAGCCCACCGACGCAGTCCGCGACGAGGACGTCGAGGGTCTGGCCCGGCGCGAACTCCATGACCATGTAATAGTTGTTACCGTCATGGATGAAGTTGTAGAGGGTCGCGATATTGGAATGGTTGAGCTTGGCCAGCACTACCGCTTCCTTGCGGAAACGCTGGAGGATCTCGGGTCGGCGCGCGAGCTCGGTACGCATGACCTTGATGGCGACATCGCGATCGAGGTTGATGTCCACGCCCCGGAACACCTCCCCCATTCCACCCTCGCCGATCTTCTCGACGATCTGGTAGCAGTTGGCGATCACTTCGTTGAGCATGGTAGCTATCTACGGCGCCGCCTCGGCTCTCACCCGGAAGACCCCCACGCTGATGTTGTCGTGGCCGCCGCGCTGTTTCGCCAGGTCCACCAGACTGTGGCACGCCGCCTCGGGCCCCTCTGCCAAACACGCCCCGCGGATCTCGTCTTCGCGCACGGGGTCATGCAGGCCATCGGAACACAGGACGAAGGTATCGCCGTCGCGGAGCTCCACGGGATCCTTCCACACGAAGAGATCGACGCTGGGGCGCACCCCCAAGGCCCTGGAGATGACGTTCCTGTTGGGATGAGAGCGCGCCTGCTCCGGGCTCAAGATCCCGGCCTTGACCATCTCCCGAACCAAGGAGTGGTCTTCCGTCATCAGACGGATCTGCCCGTCGCGGATGAGATACAGGCGGCTGTCGCCGACGTGGGCGCAGTGGGCGAGCGATTCGGTCAACACCAGCGCGGTGCAGGTGGTCCCCATGCCATGATAGGTCTCGTCCGTGAGCGACAGGTCATAGATCTCCCGGTTCGCCCTCTCCAGGGCGGTCTCTAGGGCTTTGCGGCCTTCTCCCGGTTCCTGGTAGTAAATGCGGCGCGCGACCTGGACGGCCAGCTCGCTCGCTAAACCGCCCGCGAGGTGCCCTCCCATACCGTCGGCGACCACCGCAAGGGCACCCTTGCTACTCCGTACCGCGGGGTCATCGGCCGCGAAGAAGTCGATGTGGTCCTCATTGTGGTCGCGCTGGCAACCGGTGTCGGTCGCGATACTCGCGTCTATCCGGCACGTGAGTCCATGCAAAACGCGCTGATCCGCCGCGGTCTTCATCGACCCGGTTCGACCCAAGACCCGAAACAAGCGCCGATTCGCCATACGGGAACCCATTCGAGCCCGTCCGGCTCGATCCCATAAACCCGTCTAAGTTAGCACGCCGGTGCGAAAGATTCACCGGGACCGGGAAAATACTCCGGAAGGAAGGCCGGTTCCGTGCCAAAGGGGCGCATCACTGCTCCATCGACGCCTGGCCGGCCGGATCATCCGTGAGATCCGCCGACGGCACCGCCGCCGCCTGGCGAGGGGGGGCTAGGTCGCCCGGTTGGGTCCGCGCCCGGCCATCCATCGCGAACTTCGGCGAGATATGGAAGCCGTGGCAGGAGATGCAGGTCGACTGAACCCGATCCCTCGACCCGGGATCGCCATGGCACTCCCGGCAGGTCGCGATACCGGTGATCAGCACATCCTCGCTGTTCTCGGAATCGGCCACGCTCTTGATGCAATCGGCCGTGCGCTTCTCGGGATCCGCCACGCCCCTATGCAATGTAGAGGGGCCGCAATCGGCGGGCCGGAAGCCATGGCAGTCCGCGCATGCCACCGTGGCGTGCCGGCCGTGGTCGAAGCGGGCCAAGGGGTACCAGGTACGGGCGATGCGCACCGGCACGATGTCCCACCCGAAGACCGATTGTGCCTTCTCATCGACCTGGTGGCACTTCGCGCAGGCGCGATACTCGAAAAGCTCTTTACCCGCCTGCCGGGCCCGCCGCGCCGCGCTTTCCACGCCCTCGGAGCGCTCCGGCGGGGTGGCCTGCCGCCCGGGGCGGCGCCGGGACAGGACATCCGGCTCGCCGGTATCGATATCGGACCGCTCCAGGGTACGCAGGCCGTAATAGGCCTTGAGGTCGTCGAGCACCCGGCCGACGTGGCCGTGAGGCACCTCGCGCTTCGGATCGTCGATCTCGAAGGCGAGCTGGTGGCAGCGATGGCAATGCTGCTCGAAGCGGATGGGCGCCATGAGCCGTCCCCCCGGTTCGGGGACGTGGCAGCTCGCGCAGTCGAGCACCACCACCTTGCCATCAGGCCCCTGGACCCCCGTCTTGTCGAGATGGCTTTCGTGGGGGAAGAACAGGTTCGAGCGCTCCTTCAGTGCCTCCCATCGTTCCATTCCGATGCGCTCGGACTGGTCTTTCCCACCCACGTGAGTAACGAAGGTGGCGCGAAACTCCGGGTGGTCATCCGCGAACCCCCCTTCGATGTCGAGGAGCTTGGAATCCGCCGCGGTCTCTTTCATATCGCGGTGGCAGTCGAGGCACAGGCCTTCGTCCTGCCGGGTCAGGGCCGGCGCCCCGCCGTGCTCTTTATGGCAAGCGGCGCATTGCTTGTCGGCGAGTGCCGGGAGCTTGAAGCGCTCGACATCGAAGTGATGCGGCTGGTCCTTGTGGCATTCGGCGCAGGCGCTCGCGCGTACCGAGACGAAGGCCCGTTCGTGACACTTGTTGCAATCGTCGCTGAAATAGCGATGGCCCTCGGTGAGCCCCCCGGTGCTCCACGCGTGATCGCTCACACCTGGGATGGTCCCGCGCAGGAACCCCTGCATCGCTGCCCACTGGTGAGCGACGAGCGGCACGACGAAAAACAGCGTGAGGATCGTGATGCTCAGGATCCAGGACCAGCCGCGCACGCCGAGGCGCAGGCCCTTTTCCGGGCCGCTGCCCGAGGCCGACGCGACGCGCTTCTCGACCTCCTGGTCGGGATCGGCACGCACCTGCGCGATCTCCAGGACCAGGTCATGACCGCCCTCCGGAGGCCGCACGGTGATGCGGTGATCGCCGATGCCCACCTGATCGCCCACGGCCAGGAAGGCGGACTGGACCGGCTCGTCGTTGTGACGGATCCCGGAGGGCACCGCCGACTGGATCACGAAACGCCCGGGGCCCGCCCCGACCACCGTGGCATGGTGCAGGGCCACGCGCAGGTCCGAAAGGTACAGGTCCTGGTCCGTGGACCGCCCAATGGTGAGATGGTCGCCCTCGAACCTTCGGTCCTGGTGGGAGACGACGCCTCGACTCCTCCGGACGACGGCGCGCAAGAGGCAACGCATCGACGGCGCTTACCAGTAAAAGAAGACCGTGACCACGTGAACGGTCAGGGCCGCGAGCAGCGCGATCGACAAGGGCAGATGGAGATAGAGCCAGGACTTGAGGAGTTTGCGGTAGACGATATCGCGCTGCACCCGAATCACCAGGGCCTTTTTGCTGGTGACGAGATCGAGCAAGCGGTGCCCCAGGGCGGCGCGGGCACTGTCGCGAAAGCCGGCGAGCTGATCGGCCACGAAGAACACCGTGGCTTCGCCTCCGATCTGCGGTACGACGGCCGGTAGCGGCGCCGGAGGTTCGGCATCCCCGGCGATGGACTTGATCTCACGGCCGAGGTCCTCCAGCCCCCTGCTCACGCCGCCCAGTGCATCGCGCCACGACGTCGTGCCGAACGACGTGCGCTCGATGGAGCGCAGGATCATCTGATGGGCCTTGTCGCCCATCTCTGCCGCGATCTGGAGGCATTGCCGGTCCAGATCGCCGATCTCCGACAGCATGGCGTCGATCGCCATGCCGCCCTTGTTGTCCGTCAGGCGGGCCGGATAGCGGACATACGTAAAAATTCCATAGGCGCCGCTCACGATGACCATGATCATGAGCACGTAAGTCAAGGTATGAACGTTCCAGCCAAACTTGAATCCGCAGTGCAGGGTGGCGACGACGAGGAGCGCCGATCCCAGATACACGTGTCCAGACAACCAGCCGGACACCTGACCGAGCTTCGAGTGATACTGGCGTTTGCGGATCCCGTACCACAAGAGCCACAGGATCAGACCGGCCCCGATGGTGCCCAGCGTATAGCCCAGCCACGTGCCCCCGTTGGGACCGTGCGGTGGATCGTGGAGCGCGTAGGCCAGGATCGAGAGTACGATGAGTCCCAGGCCGAGCTTGAGATAGAAAAACTTGCGGTAAGCCAGAAACGACTCGTGCACCGCTCGTCCCCCGCTCGTCCCTAGGACCTGTCGAGCGTCGTGCCGCGTGTCACCGTCAGGAACTGTTCCGGGCTCACGCGTATCGCCGCGCCCGTGGGACAGGCCCGCACGCAGGCGGGACCCCCGGCCAGGTCCTTACACATATCGCACTTCGTGGCTATCTTCGCTGCCCCGGCATCGTGATGGCCGGAGATCTCCTCTCCGGGCGCCCGCCCCTTGCCGAACAGGAACCATGACAGGAGATTCACGGGCTTCGGCTCTTCCTTCACCGCCATCTGAATGACCCCATAGGGGCAATTGGTCTCGCAATTCCCACAACCGATGCAACTGTCCAGGATGATGACCTCGCCATTGGGTGCCCGGCGCAGGGCATCCGGCGGGCAGTCCTTCATGCAGTGCGGGTGCTCGCAGTGCCGGCACGAGGTCGGGACATGGATGAAAGCGAAGGTCGGGCCCGCCTCCCGGTCCAGACGCGAGGTGCCGCCATGGGTTTCGGCGCAGGCCTTTTCGCAGTGATCGCAGCGCACACACAAGGTCTCGTCGATGAGCAACACGTCCGTTGCCTCGCCGACCCCCTGATTCACCAGGAAGGAGATGAGATCGCCCGCGCCCTCGGGGCTCTGTTGGACCTTGGCCGACTGCCCCGCCAGCAGATCCCGCGCCTTGCTCTGCATCTTGCCCTCGATATCCGGCCAACGCGACAGCAGGGCCTTGAAGGCCGTGCCATCGAGCCGGATGGTCTCCGTTTCGATCGACGCACGCACCGTCGCGGAACGGGGGCTGTCGGTCAAGAGCGCCATCTCTCCGACATAGTTGCCTGCCGCCACATAGGAGAGCACCCTTTCCCGCCCCCCGATGTCGCGCGCCACGGTGACCGATCCCTTGCGGATCAGGTGCAGGCTGTCGCCGGGATCGCCTTCCTTGAACAATACCTTACCGGCATCGAAGCGCTCGATGCGGGCGCTCGCCACCACCTCCCGCAGGGCCTCGGCGGGCAGCTCCGGCGCGATCTGCGATTGAATCGCGCGCCGCAGGAAGGTGTCGTCGATGATGCGTTTGACCGAGGCCACGGAATTGATGAGCTTGTTCATCGAACGTCGCGGCGTCTCGATCAAGATGCAGCGCTCACCGGCCGTCACCGTGGCGTTGCGCCGGCGTCCGGAGATGAGGCCCATCTCGCCGAAAAAGTCCCCCTTCGTCAAAGCCACGCGCTTGGAGGCGTCGTTCGGATCGACATGGATATCGACCCCTCCGCGCACGATCGAAAAGAAGGTATCCGAGTAGTCATTGAGCTCGAACAGGACCTCGCCGCGTTTCGGCGCCCGGATCACGCTGTCGAGCAGGAACTCGCGCAACTGCAAGGTGGTCAAGCCCGATAGAACCGGCACGTTCTTCTTGATCACCTCCAGGGCCGAGGCCACGCTGCGGATCTCGACCACGGCGCGGAACTTGTCGCGCAACACCGGTTCATCGGCCGGCTCGATGGCCCGGCCCTCGATGAACTCGACGACCTCATAGCCTTGATTCATGGCCTGCTTGATGAGCGGATAACCGGCCAGCGCACCGATGATGTAAAGGCCCCGCACATTGGATTCATATTGGGCGCTGACGGCCGGCACGGCGTTCGGGTCATCATTGGGAAACTCGATCCCGCAGGACTCGACGAACTTCCGGGGCGGCATGGCGCCCAGGCGTGCGATGACGCGATCGCAGCCGACGGCCACCTCGCCGTCCGCTGTCTTGACGAAGAGGACACCCGGTTTCCCGTTCCGGTCGGAGGCCGCCTCGGCCCGCACCGGGGCGCTGTTATACAGGCACTCGATGGCGCCGTCTTGGATGGCCCGCTCTATCCCGTTGCGATTGCCTTCCTTGGCGCGGTCGAAATCATCGCGGCGGTTGATGATGATGACTTTGTTGTGCGCGGCCAGCGCGACGGCGTTCTCGATGGCGGAGTCCCCGGCCCCGACCACGACGATGGTCTCGTTCTCGTATTCGTCCGGGTCGTCGAGCTGATATTGAACGAAGGGCAGGTTTTCCCCGGGCACACCGAGCTTACGCAGGTTGCCTTGCAGGCCGGTGGCCAGCACCACGAACTCGGCGCTCACGACCTCCCCGGCGGCGAGGCTCACGCTGAAGTTGCCTGGTGTCCCCCCGACGACCGCGACCTCGGCCCCGTGCCGCACATTGACGCGCAGCCGTTCCTTGGCCTCGTCCCACACCGACAGCACGAGCTCGCGCGAGCCGGCTTCGAAACCGATGCTGCTGCGCAAGGGCAGGACGGTGGGCTCCGCCATCACCAGCTTGCCCTTCTGATAGCGATAGATGGTATTGGAGAGGTGCGGCGCGGCTTCCAGGAGGACGTGCGAAACCCCGAGCTCGGCGGCCCGCGCAGCCGCGCTGAGTCCCGCCGGACCGGCACCGATGACCGCTATCTTATAGGCTTTTGCCGTCATCCGGGGAACGGGTGCCGTGCCGGTTTTCTACAGATCCCGACCGGATCCCGATAGTCATGGAGACGTCACGACCTCGGGGTCCGAGCCGCCAGGGTCTGGAGAACCGTCGACAGTTGCTCGGGCCGATACTTATCGGGGTCTTCGAGGACCGCGTAGAGCCTGTTCATGACCTCCGTGAGTTCGGCCTTCTCGCCGGCCGTCAACGACCCGGTCTCTTCGAGCACGTCCTTGATCGACGCCATCGCCATCACGGCCTGTTCCGCTGCCCCGTAATCGTTGTACTCGCCGGAGGCCCCCTGGCTCGCCATGACTTGCAACATCGCCTTCATGTCGGCGGCGGAAAAACTGTGCTGGACCAAAATCCCGCGCAGATTCGCCGTCACCTCGCCGAGCCGGGCGGCCGCGGCTTGCACCGAGGCCTGGTCCTTTATCGTCGCCTGGTGCAGGTCTTCGACGGCACGCTTGAAACGCTCGCCGAGATCGGGGGCGAGCCGGCTGGCTATCTGGCTTAGGATCAGGAAATTGGCATCGTTGAGCCGCACCACACCGGGCCCGAGCGCACGGGTCAACTCGCGCGGCCGCCAGCGCCGATCGCTCATCGGGTGATGGCAGGCGTGGCAATCGTAGAACGCCAGCTCCGGCCACGGGCCTATGCCCCGATACTTGGGGCTGGCCAGTAATTTCAGGAACCTCTCCACCGCGATCAATTGACCGATCGCCCACACCTGCACGCCGGAGAATACCTGTTTGCGTTTGCGATAGTCCTCGTCGACCTTGTAATGCGCGGGCTGCAGCTCGGTGAAGGTGTCGAGCTCGAAGCTGATGCGCGGATGCCCCGCACCCATGATGCGATGCGTGGCGAATTTATCATCGGTGCCGAGATGGCACGAGAGACACAGGAGCGCCCGCGACTCGGGCGTTTCGGTGGGGTACATCCCGGCATCGAGGTTCTGTTGCCGGGTATTCTCCCCCGATACATGGGGCCCGAGGTAACGCTTGGAACCGCCGTGACAGGCCTCGCAGCCGACGCCATCGGAGAGCTGGAAGCGCTTGCCCCGCCGGTCCTCCGCGGCATTGTCCGAATGGCAGTCCAGGCAGATCTCGGCCTCGTGCGCCGCCTTGAGCCCGAGGTTGCGGGCGATGCGTTTGGATTGGTCGTTCAGGAGCACCTTGTAGGCGCGCGCGTGCTTGTCCTTGCGCTGCCAGATCACGAACTCGTTCTGATTGATGGCGGCGTTCTGGAACGGCCGCGTGGCCCCGTGACAGGTGCTGCCGGCGCAGGTCACGACACCGAGATGCGAATCGCCACCGTACTGGGGCAAGGTCGGCGCCTCGGACTGCGCCGTCGCGCTGCCGGAGAGCCAGGCGAGGACGACGATAATCGGTTTAACCTTGCGGAGCGCGGGTGTCTGTGGCATATCGACCCTCCGTTAACCGTTCCGGTGGGGTAGGACACGGCATTATTGCACAGCGAACCTACAGTTCAACCGACGCTTGCTGCGGTTTCCCGGTCCCCGACCGAAGGTCTAACCCGAGCTTCTTTTAACCCAGGGCCGACAGGACCACCCTCCCCCACGGCGTCCGAGCGCACATCACGACGACGCGACCCGTTCCGACGATATCGATGCGCACCTCGAGGTCGGGCGCGACCGCGGCCCGTGCCCCGCGCTCCGGCCATTCGATGAGGCATAGCGCGGTCCCGTCCAGGTAATCGCGAAAACCGAGCCCTTCGAGATCGGCGACGCCGGAGAGCCGATAGAGGTCGAAGTGGTTCACGGCCCGCCTCCCATCCGGTTCCTCCAGCTCATAGGGCTCGACCAGGGTAAAGGTCGGGCTCTTCACCGCCCCGCGGTGTCCCAGCGCCCGCAGGAATCCCCGCACCAGGGTGGTCTTGCCGGCGCCGAGATCGCCGGAAAGGAACACGACCCCGCCCGAGCCCGCCAAAGCAGAGAAAAAGGTGGCGCCCGAACCCGCAATGGCACCCGCCAGGCGCGCGCCCAGGGCCTCCATGTCCTCGGGCCTCGGGACCTCGAAGCGCGCCTCGGCCAACGCCGGCCCCTGCTATTCCCCTGGGTTCACGAGCGCCCTGAGATGGGGCATGAGGTCCATGGCCAGGGTGCCGCGCTGCCCCGCCAGCGCGGCGCGATCGCCGGCCAGCGCGTGCAGGCACACGCCGAGCGCCGCGGCCTCATCGGGTGACAGCCCCTGGGCGATGAGGCCGGCGATCACGCCGGTCAGGACGTCGCCCATGCCGCCGCTCGCCATGCCCGGATTGCCTAGGTCGCACACCGATATCCGGCCCACTCGGTCGCACACCAAGGTGCCGGTGCCCTTCAAGACCACCACCCCGCCATAGCGGCGCTGCAGCCCTCGCGCGGCCTCGAAGCGGTCTGCCTGCACGGCCTCTGGGCGGCACCCGAGCAGACGACCCGCCTCGCCGGGATGCGGGGTCAAGACCCAGTCCGCGAGGCGCGTAGGCTCGTCACCGAGGAGATGCAAGCCATCGGCATCCACGCACAGCGGCAATCCGGAATCGAGCGCTCGCGCGAAAAGCGCGACGGCCCAGGGGCTCCGCCCGAGCCCCGGACCGATGGCCATCACATTGGCCTTTTCGCACAACGCCCCGAGCGCCGCGGCCCCCTCGATCGGATGGCACATGATCTCCGGCCGCGTGATGCCGGCCTCCGCCGCGTGCCGGGCACGGGTGGCGAGGCTCACGAGCCCGGCCCCGACCCGGAGCGCCGCCTCGGCGGTCAGGCGCGCGGCACCCGCATAGCCGATCTCACCGCCGACCACGAGCACGTGGCCAAAATGGCCCTTGTGAGCCGAACGGCGTCGCGGCCGCAGCCACCTTGACCAGCGCGAGAGATCGAGCCTCTCGGCCGAGGGATCGACGCCGCGATACACCGCCGCCGGGACACCCAGATCGTCATGGTACAAGCGACCGCAATGGTCCGGCCCCGCCCCGGTCAGGAGACCCTGTTTCACGCCAATGAAGGTGATGGTGGCCTCGGCGATCACCGCGCGACCCAGGGCGGACCCGGTGTCGGCATCGAGCCCCGAGGGTAAATCGATGGCCAGGACCGGCACGCCGCTGCCGTTGATCGCCTTGATGCAGAGCCCGATGGCGCCGCCGACCTCACGAGCGAGCCCGGTGCCCAGCAAGGCATCGACGATGAGGTCGTGCTGCGGCAGGAGCGCCGCGTCGAAGGCTTGCGTGACGATGCCGGCGGCCATGGCCAACTCGGCCGCACCCCGGGCATCGCCCTTGAGCCGCCCGCGCTCGGCGCATTCGAGCACCGTGACGGCGAGCCCGGCCGCGTGGGCGAGGCGGGCGACGACATACCCATCCCCGGCGTTATTGCCCGCCCCGCACACCACGGCCAGCCGTCGGGCCGCGGGCCAGTGTTCCCCGAGGACCGCAAAGGCCGCGGTCCCGGCGCGTTCCATGAGGGTCGCGCCGGCGATGCCACAGCCTTCGATGGCGGCGCGGTCGAGCCGCCGCACCCCCTCGGCGGTATACAGGGACTGCGGGAGCCGCCAGCGATCGGGCATCATGGCTCAGGACCTCTTCGACGGGGGATACGATCCTTTGCCACTCCACCGCCTGGATTGAACGCGGCGTAATTTAAAAGAACAAAAGGCCAGTGCGGCAACATCCGGGGAGAAGGAAAAGGACCGGCGGCCCGTCACACGCGAAACAGGTGTTCGCGATAATGCCGCAGCTCTGCGATAGAGGCGCGGATATCGTCAAGGGCGCGGTGGCGGTTGTCTTTCTCGAATGGCTTCTGCGCCGGTGCCCAGCGCCGCGCCAGCTCCTTCACGGTGCTGACATCGAGGTTGCGGTAGTGAAAATAGCCCTCCAGCCCCGGCATCAAACGGTGCAGGAAACGCCGGTCCTGACACACGCTGTTGCCACACATGGGCGAGGTCGAGGGCGGTACATAGGCGCGGATGAAGCGCAGGGTCGCCGCCTCGGCCTCGGCCTCGGTGCAGGCGCTGGCCCGTACCCGAGCGAGGAGCCCAGACTTGCCATGCTGCTCCTGGTTCCAATCGTCCATCGTGGACAGGACCTGCGGGGCCTGGTGGATGGCGAGCACCGGACCCTCGGCGAGCACGTGGAGCTGCCCATCGGTGACGATCGTGGCGATCTCCAGGATCGCGTCGCGCATCGGATCGAGGCCGGTCATCTCGAGGTCGACCCACACCAGGTTGTCGGACGACTGGGCCATGCGGGCTTAAAGATCGCGGCGGCAGGCGATGGCGTGTGACAGCGTTCCCGCATCGACGTATTCGAGGTCGCCCCCGAGCGGCACGCCGTGCGCGATGCGCGTCGGTCGCACGCCGTGGCGGCGGGCCATCTCCCCCACGTAATGCGCCGTGGCTTCGCCCTCGACCGTGGTACCCGTGGCCAGGATGACCTCCTTGATCCGGCCCTCGATCATCAGACCCTCAAGCCGATCGAGACCGATGGCCGCGGGCCCGATGCCATCAAGCGGAGACAAACGCCCCATGAGAACGAAGTAGCACCCCTGATAAGCCGCCCCTTGCTCGATCGACTCGATGTCCGCCGGCGTCTCGACGACGCACAAGAGCGAGGTATCGCGCCGGGGGCTGGAACAGATCCGGCAGATCGGGGCATCGCTGAAATTGCGGCAGCGCTCGCAGTGCCGCACGCCCCCGACGGCCGCCGACAAGGCCCGCGCTAGACGATCGCCGCCCTCCCGGTCACGCTCCAAGAGGTGAAAGGCCATGCGCTGCGCGGACTTGGGCCCCACCCCCGGCAGGCAGCGCAGGGCCCCGATCAATTCATCGATGAGGGGGCTATAGCGGTGCGCCTGGCCGATGCGGCCGCTCGAGATCGCACTCAAGAGCTGAAATCAAAAGGGGAGCTTGATGCCGGCCGGTAGCCCGAGCCCGCCGGCCAGACCCGAGAGGCGATCTTTGCTGATCTGCTCCACCCGCCGGCTGGCGTCGTTTACGGCCGCGGCGATCAGGTCCTCCAACATCTCCTTGTCCTCGCCGAGCAAGGAAGGATCGATGCAAACACGCCTGACATCGTGGCGGCCGGTCATCTGCACCTTCACCATCCCGCCACCGGATGCGCCCTCGACCTCCATATTGGCGAGCTCCTCCTGGGCGCGCTGCAACTCCGCCTGCATCTGCTGCGCTTGCTTCAGGAGATTGCCTATTCCGCCCTTCATGTCTCCGCCCTCTACTAGAACGATTCTCCGCCCCAAGGCTCAGAGCTCGTGAAAAAATCTGCTGCGCTCGGGATCTCGCGCTGCGTCCTCCGCGCGACCTCCCTGCGCTCGCGACAATTTTTCACAAACGCTCAGCGGGGTCGTACCGTCGCCGGGTCGAGGTGCGCCCCGAAGTCGTCGCACAAGGCCTGGACCTGGGGGTCTTGGGCGATGGCGCGCCGAGCCTCTTCCTGGCGGGCCTCCGCGTCCTGCACCCGGAGCATGGCGGGGCTCTGCCCGGCGACGGGACCGCTGCCCTCGGCCGCGATGCCGAGGCGCAGGCCCGCGTCGCCATGATGCCTGCGCAGTGCCTCCTCGAGACGAGCCTCCAGTTTGGCACTGCGGAGGTGCCCAAGTCCCGCCGGCAATGATAGCCGAAAAACCTCGCCGGGCCGCCACTCGCCCGACGGGGCACAGTGCATCGCGAGCTCCCGGCAGAGGCCCGTAAGCCCGAGCGCATCGATCAGCGATTGCCAGCCACGCGCCTCCGAGACCGGGGTAGCGCGCGCCGTGGCAGTCTCGACAGCCGGTGAATCGGTGGGCCGCGCGTTGCGGTCGTCCGGCAGCGCTTCGCGCCGGCGGGCCTCCACGGGAGCGCGCGCTACGGCACCGGACGTTTGCGCGACGGGCGCGCCCTTATCTTTATATTGCACTGGGTTATATTGCACTGGGCGGCGCGCGGTGGACTCGTCGCGCGCAGTTTCGCGCTGGAAGGCCAGCATGCGCAGCATCACCATCTCAAACCCGCGCCTGGGATCCGGCGCCAGTGCCAGATCGCGGCGCCCGATGAGGGCGATCTGATAGAACAGCTGGCCGTCCTCGGCGACCAGGGTGTCGGCGAGCGCCGCGATGTCCGTGTCCGCCCCCGACGCCTCGGCCACCGGGCGGCCGAGCACCTGACACACGGCCACCCGGTGCAGGATGTCCAGGATCTCACCCAGGACCGCCTCGTAGTCCGGGGCATACTCGATGGTCGCCTCGATCACCCCCAAGAGCCCTGCCGCATCACCAGCCGCGAGCCGCTGTACCAGGGCCAACGCCTGTCCCGCGCCGGCCCGGCCCAGCATGGCGCGCACATCCGCCTCGCAGAGCTGCCCCCCACCATGTGCGATGCTCTGGTCGAGCAGGCTCAGGGCGTCGCGCATGCTGCCATCCGCGGCCAGGGCGATTGCGAAGGTCGCCGCCGGCTCGCTCGCGATGCCCTCCGCCGACAGGATGTGCGTGAGGCGCGCGGCGATGAGATCGGTCCCGATGCGTTTGAGATCGAAGGCCAGACACCGCGACAGGATGGTCACCGGGATGCGGCGCGGCTCGGTCGTGGCGAGCAGGAACTTGACGTGCGGCGGCGGCTCCTCCAGGGTCTTCAGGAGGGCGTTGAAGCTGTGGTTGGAAAACATGTGGACCTCGTCGATGAGGTACACCTTGAACCGCCCTCGGGTCGGGGCGTACTGCACATTGTCCAGGAGCTCGCGCGTCTCGTCCACGCGCGTGCGCGAAGCGGCATCGACCTCGATGAGGTCCATAAACCGACCCTCATCGATCTCGATACAGCTCGCGCACTGGCCGCAAGGCGTGGCGCTCACCCCCACCTCGCAGTTGAGCGCCTTGGCGAACACCCGTGCTACCGTGGTCTTGCCTACACCGCGGGTGCCCGTGAACAGATAGGCGTGGTGCAGGTGTTGGCGATCCAGGGCGTTCTGGAGGGCCCGCAGGACGGGGGTCTGACCCACCATCTCCGCGAAAGACCGAGGCCGCCACTTGCGTGCCAGTACCTGGTAGGCCATAGCCCTCCTCATACGTTGTGAAAAAACCTACTGCGCGGGATCTCGCGCTGCATCCTCGGCGCGCCAGGAGGGCCATTCCCTGGCCCTGGCTTCCCGGCGGTGCTCAGCCGAGGGTTCCCCAAGGGGTGGTGGTCCGTACCGGCTACGCCCCAGCACCCGCTACGCTGCTGCCGCTGCTCCCTTCCGGGCCTGACGGGGTTCACAACCTCGCGTCGCGGGGGTACCAGCACGGCCCACCATAGCTGTCGGCCTCCTCGCGCAAGGAACCGGGGACTGCCCGGCCCGCCGCGAGGCGACGGGGGATTGGCGGAGAGGGTGGGATTCGAACCCACGGTACGCCTTTTAAACGTACACACACTTTCCAGGCGTGCTCCTTCGACCGCTCGGACACCTCTCCCGCGTGGCGGCGCCGAGACGCTCGCCCGCGAAGAAGGCGGCAGAGGGTAAACCACAACACCGCACTGCGCAATTGCCGGGCGCCAAAGCAGGCCCAGAGAACCTAGCCCTAGCCAAACAGCGCTTCGATTCTCGCGATGCGGTCCTTCCGGAGCCTGAGGGCGGTGGCCCGTGTGCAGCCTTCAAGCGCGCGGTTGCGATCTTCCGGATGGAGGCGCTTGACCCAGAAATCCCGGTCCTGCACCAGCATTCGTAGGGGTGTCCGAACACCGCTTCGATGTTGCGGCTCGTGAACGTCAATCGCAGCGTCTCCGCGTCCATCTCCGCCAGCCGTTCACGAGCGCATCGCAATGCCGGGCCGCGCCGGAGATCCCGTCTATACTGAGATCAACCTCGGGCGGGCCATCGATTTCACCGTGGGGCCCACGGCCGAGATAGACGTCGCGAAGCGGAATCTAGCCATGCAGAACAGCGTCGCGCACTTTGAGATCCCCTACACCCAGTGCCTGGACGAGGCTGGCCGGGCCGTCCAGGGGTTCCCCGAGGGACTGCGGGACCCCGCGACCCTGCGGGCCCTCTACGAAGTCATGGTCCGCACCCGGGCCTTCGACAAGAAGGCCATCGCATTGCAGCGTACCGGGCAACTCGGGACCTTCGCCTCGTCGCTGGGTCAGGAGGCGATCGGCGCCGGGGTCGGGGCCGCCATGCGGTCCGAGGATGTGCTCCTGCCCTCCTACCGTGACTACGCCGCGCAGTTCTCGCGCGGGGTCACGATGACCGAGGTCCTGCTCTACTGGGGCGGCGACGAGCGCGGCATGGACTACCAGGAACCCCGCCGGGACTTCCCGATCTGCGTGCCGGTCGCGAGCCACACCTGCCATGCCGCGGGCGTCGCCTTTGCCATGAAGTACCGCGGCGAGGCGCGCGTCGCGGTCGCTATCCTGGGCGACGGGGCGACCTCCAAGGGCGACTTCTACGAGGCCATCAACGTGTCCGGTGTCTGGCGCCTGCCGGTGGTCTTCGTGATCAACAACAACCAGTGGGCGATCTCGGTCTCGCGGCGCGCTCAGACGGCCGCCGAGACCCTGGCGCAGAAGGCCATCGCGGCCGGGATCCCGGGTGAGCAGGTGGACGGCAACGATGTCGTCGCGGTGCGCGAGCGGGTGGGAGCGGCCATCGAGCGGGCGCGGGAGGGACAGGGCGGGAGCCTCGTCGAGTGCCTGAGCTATCGCCTGGGCGACCACACCACCGCCGACGACGCGAGCCGTTACCGAGACCTCGCCGAGGTCGAGGCCGCGGCCCGGCGCGACCCCATCGAGCGGCTGCGCGCCTACCTGCTGCGCGCCGATCACTGGAGCGCGGCCGACGAGGAAGGTTTACTCGCGCGCGCCGCGGCCGAGGTGGACCTAGCCGTGACCGGCTACCTCGCCTCCCCCGCCCTGCCACCCGAGTCGATGTTCGATCACCTGTACGCGAGCCTCCCCCAGTCCCTGGAGGAACAACGGCGGGCGGTGGCGGCCGCGACCGACCGATGCCTGAGCTGACGCTCATCGAGGCCGTCAACCGGGCCTTGGCCTATGAGATGGCGGCGGACGCGGGGGTCGTCGTCCTGGGCGAAGACGTGGGCGTAAACGGCGGCGTTTTCCGCGCGACCGCGGGGCTCGCGCAGCGCTTCGGGACCGAGCGGGTGCTCGATACGCCGCTCTCGGAGACCCTCATCGCCGGCATGGCCATCGGTATGGCCGCCGAGGGGCTCAGGCCGGTCGCCGAGATCCAGTTCATGGGCTTCATCTACCCGGCCCTCGACCAGCTCCTGAACCATGCCACGCGCCTGCGCAACCGCACCCGCGGGCGCCTCACCTGCCCCCTAGTGCTGCGCACCCCCCACGGCGGCGGGATCCACGCCCCCGAGCACCACTCCGAGAGCACGGAGGCGCTCTTCACCCACATCCCGGGGCTCCGGGTGGTCATCCCCTCCTCGCCGGCGCGCGCCTATGGACTCCTCTTGGCCGCCATCCGCGACCCCGATCCGGTCCTGTTCCTGGAGCCGACGCGCCTATACCGGATGGTACGCGAGGTGGTCGAGGACGACGGATCGGCCTTGCCGCTCGACACCTGTTTCGTGCTGCGGGAGGGCCCCGATGTCACGCTCATCTCCTGGGGCGCGATGCTGCACGAGACCCTGGCCGCGGCAGACGCGCTGTCGGAGCACGGGATCGGCTGTGAGGTCATTGATGTGGCGACGCTCAAACCGCTCGACAGCGACACCGTCCTGGGCTCGGTGATGAAAACCGGCCGCCTGGTCATCATCCACGAGGCGGCGCGGAGCGGCGGCCTCGGAGCCGAGATCGCGGCACAGATTGGAGAGCGCGGCCTCCTGTCCCTGCAGGCCCCCATCGAGCGCGTGACGGGTTACGATACGGTCATGCCGCTCTACCGGCTCGAGAAGGCGTATCTCCCCGATGTCGCGCGGATCGCCGCGGCCGTGAAGAAAACGCTGGAGTTTCAATGAGGCTCTTCAAGCTCCCCGATCTCGGTGAGGGGCTCGCCGAGGCCGAGATCGTAGCGTGGTACGTCAAGGCGGGCGACGAGGTCAAGGCCGATCAGCCGCTGGTCTCGGTCGAGACCGCCAAGGCCATCGTGGACATCCCGAGCCCTCAGGGCGGGCGCGTCCTGCGCCTCTACGGGGAGCCCGGCGACATCCTGCACACCGGCGATCCGATCGTCGAGTTCGATACCGAAGAGGCGCCGGCCACCGATGCCGGCACGGTAGTCGGCCAGGTCCCCTCGGGACGCGAGGTCCTGCGGGAAGCGCCCGCCCCCGTGGGCCGGGCCCCGGGTGGCGCAGTCCTGGGGGCCAAGGCCACCCCGGCCGTGCGGGCGTTGGCCCATCGCCTGAATGTGGACCTCGGGATCGTCACCCCGACCGGCGCGGATGACACCATCACGGTCTCCGATGTCCAGCGCGTGGCCCGCATCCTGGACGAGGTCGGGCCTCTGGAGCCCTTGCGCGGCGTGCGCCGCTCGATGGCCCGCAGCATGGCCCAGGCCCATGCCGAGGTGGCGGCGGTGACGCTCTGCGACGATGCCGACATCGCGGCCTGGGGACCGGACGAGGACGTGACGCTCCGGCTCATCCGCGCGCTCGTGGCCGGCTGCCGGGCCGAGCCCGCGCTCAACGCCTGGTACGACGGCCCCAACCTCGGTCGCCGCGTCCTCCAGAAGATCGACCTCGGGATCGCCGTGGATACCCCGGATGGCCTGTTCGTGCCCGTGCTGCGCGATGTCGGCAACCGCGATGCCGCGGACCTCCGGCGCGGGCTCGATGCCATGAAGGCGGCGGTGCTGTCGCGCAAGATCCCGCCCGAGGAGCTCAGGGGTTACACCATCACCCTCTCGAACTTCGGGACCTTCGCCGGGCGCTACGCCGATCCGATCGTGATGCCACCGACCGTCGCCATCCTCGGGGCCGGCAAGATCCGCCCGGCCGTGGTGGCGGTCGATGGCCAACCGGCCGTGCACCGCATCCTCCCCCTTTCTCTTACCTTCGACCACCGGGCCGCCACCGGCGGCGAGGCCGCACGCTTCCTGGCGGCGGTGCTCCGGGACCTCGAGGGGCCCGACACGCCTGCATGACGCCGCCATGGGCGAACGCTTCCAGGATGCGATGTCACCGGGTAGGGGCGCCCCCCCTGTGGGTGCCCCGATAGCCGCGATGGGCGAATGTTTCCAGGACGCCATGCCGGGGGACGTATGCTTCGGCTGCGGTGCGGAGAACACCCACGGCCTCCGTATCCGAAGCGTCTGGGAAGGCGATGAGGGGGTGTGCCGTTTCACACCCATGCCCCATCATCAGGGCTGGCCCGGGATCACCTGCGGTGGGATCCTCGCGACCCTCGTCGATTGCCACTGCATGGCCACCGCCATGGCGAGCGCCGTGCGCCGCGAAGGGCGTGCGCTCGACTCCGAGCCCCACTACCGCTTCGCGACCGGCAGCATGAGCCTCCGTTACCTGAAGCCCACCCCGAACGACCGGTCCCTGGTGGTCCGCGCGCACGTCACCGAGGTCAAGGACGACCGCAAGTACACGCTCGCCTGCGGCGTCTACTCGGGGGGTGAGACGACCGTCGAGGCCACGGTCGTCGCGTTCCGGGCCTATCGCAGCGACTGGCCGGAGGAGGCCGGCTTCGGTGCTTCGGCGGTGTAAGCCCTGAACCTCTGCGCCTATCGGTGAGAGCGCCTCAGAGGCGAGGCGGGTCCGGCGCGCCTTCTTCGCCCAACCCAGCTCTGCTAGAATCGCGGCGCGCATCTGACAGAGGGGCCGCCGGCTCATGACATGGGTGGACTATGCCATCCTCGCCATCATCGGGATCTCGGCCCTCATCAGCATCTTTCGCGGTCTGGTGCGCGAGGTCTTGTCTCTGTTGGCGTGGGGGTGTGCCTTCTGGGTGGCGTGGCGCTTCATGCAGGAGGCGGCGGGTTGGTTCGGCGGCGTCGTGTCCGTGCCCTCGGCGCGGCTGGTCCTGGCCTTCGCGACGCTGTTCGTGGGAACACTCTTGGTGGCCGCCCTGGCGAACCTGCTCATCGGCAAGCTCATCGCCGGCACCGGCCTCACCGGCACCGATCGCATGCTCGGCGTGCTCTTCGGTGTGGGCCGGGGCGTGGTGATCGTCGCCACACTGGTATGGGTCGGCCGCCTCACGCCCGTGCCGCAAGACCCGGGGTGGCGGACCTCGCTCCTGCTGCCGCGCTTCGAGGCCGCGGCGCTCGTGATGCGGGGGTATCTACCGGCCGAGGTGGCGGGCTATTTCCAGTTCGAGGGGCAGCCCCCCGCCGGCCAGTGAGCTCGGAGGGCTTGTGAAAAAATCCGCTGCGCTCGGGTGCTCGGAGGCGTGATATGTGCGGGATCGTCGGCATCGTCGCCAGGGACAGCGTGAACCAGGCCCTCTACGACGGGCTCACGGTCCTCCAGCACCGGGGCCAGGACGCCGCCGGGATCGTCACCTGCCACGACGGGCACCTGTACCTGCGCAAGTCGCAGGGCCTGGTACGCGATGTCTTCGAAACCCGGCATATGCTGGAGCTCATCGGCAACATGGGGATTGGGCATGTCCGCTACCCCACGGCCGGTTGCTCCTCGAGCGCCGAGGCCCAGCCATTCTACGTCAACTCCCCCTACGGCGTGACGCTCGCCCATAACGGCAACCTCACCAACAGCGAAACACTCAAGAACGAGCTGTTTCGCGATGACCTCCGCCACGTCAACACCGAGTCGGACTCCGAGGTCCTCTTGAATGTCTTCGCCCACGAGCTGCAACGGCTCGGGAAGCTGGCCGTCGGTGCGGAGGACGTCTTCCATGCGGTCCGGCGGGTCCACGAGCGCTGTCGGGGCGCCTATGCCGCCGTGGCGATGATCACGGGCGTCGGGATCGTGGGTTTTCGCGATCCGCACGGCATCCGGCCGCTGGTCTTCGGGAAACGCATGAGCGAGCGCGGGGCCGAGTACGTGCTCGCCTCCGAGAGCGTGGCCATCGACGTCTTGGGCTACAAGCTGGTGCGCGATGTGCGGCCGGGCGAGGCCGTGTTCATCTCCGTGGAGGGGACCCTGACGACGCGCGAGTGCGCCCCGCACGGGTCTCATGCGCCGTGCATCTTCGAGTATGTCTATCTGGCGCGGCCGGACTCCATCATCGACGGGATCTCCGTTCACAAGGCGCGCATGCGCATGGGCGAGGCCCTGGCGCGCAAGGTCCGGCGGCTGTGGCCCGAGCACGACATCGATGTGGTGATCCCCATCCCCGACACCAGTCGCAGCGCCGCGCTCCAGCTCGCCCACGAGCTCGGTATCAAGTACCGCGAAGGGTTCATCAAGAACCGCTACATCCCGCGCACCTTCATCATGCCCGGACAGGGGATGCGCCGGAAGTCGGTACGCCAGAAGCTTAACGCCATCAACCTCGAGTTTCGCGGCCGCAACGTGATGCTCGTGGACGATTCTATCGTGCGCGGCACGACGTGCCGGCAGATCATCCAGATGGCCCGTGACGCCGGGGCCAGGAAAGTCTATTTCGCCTCGGCCGCGCCGCCGGTGCGCCATCCGAATGTGTACGGGATCGACATGCCCTCGGTGGACGAGCTCATCGCCTACAACCGCACCGTGGACGAGGTCGCGCGGCTCATCGGCGCGGACTGGCTGGTGTATCAGGACCTCGAAGACCTGATCGCGGCCGCCCATAAGGGCAATCCCGAGGTCGGCGAGTTCGATGCCTCGTGCTTCAGCGGCGAATACGTGACCGGCGACGTAACCGCCCAATATCTGGATCGCCTCGCGACGGAGCGCTGCGACGAGGCCAAGGCGGAACGCAGCCGGGCCTTGAACAGCCTCGTCGATCTTCACGACATCGCCTGAAGGGGGAACGCCGCATGCCTGTCGCGACGCACACCATCGGAGCCGCGGGGTCGATCACCGGCGCGCCTTGCACCGCCCGGCTCCGGCGGTTGGTCGCCGCGGCCTCTATGGCGCTCGCGCTCGCTGCGTGCGCCGAGATGGAGGCTAAGGAGCGGGCTTCGAGCCTCGACAGCAGCAGCAACGCCTACGCCACGGCCTTGCGCTGGGGGCAATACCAAGAGGCGGCGCGCTTTCACCTGCCGCGTAGCGGCCCGGTGACGATGCCGGACGTCGAGCCGCTGGAGCACATCAAGCTCACGTCCTATGAGGTCACGGACCAGACCATGAACGCGGACGCCACCGAGGCCCGGATCGAGGTCGTGATCGACTACTACCACGACGACATCGGCCGGGTCGATACCTTGAAGCAATCGCAGGTGTGGTGGTACGAGCCCACCCAGAAACACTGGTTTCTGGAGACCGAGCTGCCGCCCTTCCTGCGACACTACACGCGGCGACGGTAAGAAGCAGAGCGCGGTCCGCCGCTGATCCCCTTCCTATCACAGCATCGCCCGACCGGTTCAGCGGAACCCCCGTCGTCGCTGGAGAGCGGTCGAGGATTGGCAGGCCTGCCGCCGCCTGTCTCTTCCGACGTCCTGAACAGCACACCTCCGACCGGTCCGTCCTAGCCCGGATTTCTCACCGCAGCGGTGCGGTCGCTGATCCGGACCCGGATGCGCCACCACCACCGCTCGCCACCGCCACCACCGTCAAGGTTCCGGCGCCTGGCGCGGGATCGCGGCGCCAAGCCCCGTCAGATAGTTGACGAAGCCCCGCTCAGGGACCTGAGCCTGTAGCTAACTTATTGTATACGAACGACACATTTAACGTAGCACGACTCGTGCTGTTTTATCAAAGCTGGGCCGCCGCTGGCATGGGCGGCCCGAACGAGTCATCGGAACACGGGCCGCGCCAGCTCGCCGACCAGGGGTTCGCGATGCAGAGAAACCTCATCCGGGTCATGCCCTCGGAGACGCAACAGACGCCGGCGCAAACACCGGCGTCCGCAGCAAAGAGCCCCCAGCGGCACGCCGCATGAGCGGCGTTTCAAGACGGAGGCGGCTTATGACACAGGCGGTCGGATCGGTAAAGGATCCTGCACGTCAACGGCAGGTGCACGACATTCCGGCCGGCCGGGCCTTCGACGATGCAAAGGCGCCGGGGCGCACGGTCCGGACTTGGTTCTCTTCGGGACGGAGCTGTATGTGTCCTGACCTCTCCGGGCCCAGGCATACACAAACGGCTGACGCTCGCCGGTAGTCGCACGCTGCGGGGGCTGGGCGTGCGTCGGCTCCCCCAGACGGCGAGCGTCGTCAAGGAGCTGCCCGAGATCCAGCCAAACCCATGTAAAGTGTCGGGTACCTCCGGCACTGCTCCGTCCGGCAGAGGCCCCCTGTTTTCTCCATGCGGAGCCCGTCACACCTCAGGAACTACTACTCCAACTCCGAACACCGCTGCTGCAGAGCGCGACGATGTTGTATGCGGTCACGCGCCGGTGTATCCCTTTCAGCGAAAGCTCGCCGAGGGGCTCGGCGTGCACGCGCTCCTCGACCTTGCCGAACAGGCGCTGCGGGATCAGGATCTGGCCGGGGTTGGCCTCGACGCACAGGCGCGCCGCAAGGTTCGTGACCGGGCCGATCGCGCCGTAGTCGCGCCGGCCCTCGAAGCCGATCGCGCCGAGCGTCGCGTACCCGTTGGCGATCCCCACACCGAAGCCGAGATCGTGGCCGCGCTTCTTCCAGCCGGCGGCGAGCACGGCTACCGCGCCGCGCATCTCAAGTGCCATGCGGATCGCGCAGAGCTCGGGCTCATCGAGCGGTAGCGGATCGTTGAACAGGATCATGACGCCGTCGCCCGTGAAGTGCTCGATGGTGCCCTCGTGCGCCATGACGATGCGCCCGAGCGTGGCGTGGTAGTCGCGCAGCACGTCCATCACCTCCTCGGGCTCGGCGCTGTCGCTGAAGGCGGTGAAGCCGCGCAGATCGGTGAACACGACCGTGATCTCGCGCCGGTGGGTCCTGAGCGGGTCATCCACTTCGCCGGCGAGGATCAGCTCGCAAACGCGCGGCGAGACGAAGCGCTTCAGGCGCGCCAGGCGCTGCACCTCCGCGACCTCTTCCGCGACGCGTCGCTCGAGCTGCCGGTTCCACTCTGCGAGCTGCTCCGCCTGGCGTTTCACCTCGTCCTGTAGCGACTTGACACGCAGGAGCGATTTCACCCGCGCGAACAGCTCGGGCTGGTTAACCGGTTTCGGCAGGAAATCGTCCGCGCCCGCCTCGATGCCCTTGATCCGCTCTTGAATGGGGTCGAGCCAGGTGCAGAGCACCACGGGCAAGAGGGCGGTGGCGGGATTGCCGCGGATCGTGCGGCACACTTCGTAGCCGGAGATCCCGGGCATCATGATGTCGAGCAGCACCAGATCGGGGTCGTCGGCGGCCACCCTAGCGAGCGCCTCCTCGCCGTTCGCGGCCGTGGAGACCGCATAGCCCTGCAACGCAAGCAGATCGGCGAGGAGCTTGACGTTGGCCGGCGTGTCGTCGACGACCAGGATGCGCGCCGGCGTCTTCATGTGCGGCCGCTCTCCAAGAGGCGTTTCACGGTATCGACGAGCTCGCGCAGGACCATCGGCTTGGCGAGGAAGGCGTCGAATCCGGCCTGCGTGATGTGGGTGCGGTCGGTGGGGGTGACGGAGGCGGTGAGCGCGACCACCGGGATGCTCGAGGTCTTCGGGTCGGCGCGTAGCGCTGCGAACGCCTCGATCCCGCTGATCCCCGGGAGCCGGATGTCCATGAGCACGAGGTCGGGATTGCGCTCCCTGGCGAGCCGCACGCCGTCCTCGCCATTCACGGCCTCGATCGTCGCATAGCCCTTCGCCTGCAGCACGTCGCGCGCGAGCTTCATGTTCTTGTCGTTGTCCTCGACGATCAGGACAACCTTCATGCGGATCTCCTATGCCCGGAAAGCGTAAAGGTGAAGGTGGAGCCCTTGCCGGGAGCGCTCTCCAGGCGGATCTCGCCCCCATGCAGCTCGACGAACTGCTTGCTGAGCGCGAGCCCGAGGCCGGTGCCCGCGGCCTTGCGCCCGCTGTCGCGACCGACCTGCGTGAACGCCTCCCAGACCGCCGCTTGGTCTTCTGGTGCGATGCCCAGGCCCGTGTCGGCGATCGATACCTCGATCAGGGTGCCGATCGCCTTTGCGGCCACACTTACCGAGCCACCCTCCGGTGTGAACTTTACTGCGTTCGACATCAGGTTCAGCAGGATCTGCTTGAACTTGCGCTCATCCGCGCGGATCGAGCCGAGGCCCTGCGCGATCTCCAGCCGCAGCGCAATGCCGTGGCGCTCCGCGCGTTCGCGTACCAAGGTCATCGCATTCTGCAACGCCGCGGGGAGATCGAACTCCGAGATCTCCAGATCCATTCGTCCCGCCTCGATCTTGGACAGATCGAGGATGTCGTTGATGAGCGAGAGCAGGTGCCTGCCGGAAGAGTGGATGTCCTTGACGTACTCGTCCTGCTTCTCGTTGAGATCGCCGAAGTAGCGCTCGCCGAGTGCCTCGGAGAAGCCGATGATGGCGTTCAGCGGCGTGCGCAGCTCGTGCGACATGTTGGCGAGGAACTCCGACTTGTGCCGGTTGGCCACCTCGAGCTGGGCGCTTTTTTCCTGGATTTCGTTGAAAAGCCGCACGTTCTCGATGGCGATCACCGCCTGGTCTGCGAACGTCGTCACCAGTTCTATCTGCTTGTCGGTGAAGGGCTCGACCTCGGCGCCGCGGTTCATCCAGATCACGCCGATCGGTTCCCCGTCGCGCAGCATCGGTACGGCGAGTGAGGTCCGGTACTGGCCGATCCTCGCGAGCTCCTGGCGCGTGTACTCGGGATCCGCGAGCACATCGTGAATGTGGACGACGTGTCGCTCGAGGATCGCCCGTCCGGTTGCGGTACCACGATCTATCCGAACCGGTCTTTGACGTGCCTCGGCCAGCAAAGGGGAATCCGGCTCATAGTCGCGCGCCACACCGGGCAGGTAGGTGCCCTCCGCATCCGGTCGCAGCATCACGCCGCGTTTCGCGTTGCACAGGCGCGTGGCGTTGTCGATCAGGGTTTGCAGCACCGAGTCCAGATCGAAATTCGAGCGGCTGATGGCCTTGAGCACCTCGGCGGTCGCCGCCTGCTGACTCAGCGCTTCGTTGAGCTTGATAACTCCTTCATCGATCTCGCGCAGGGCGAGCTCGTAGTGCGCCTCGCACGCTCGGAGCGCCTCCTCGACCTCGCGCAGCCGCTTCGCCTCACCCGACATAGCGGAGTGAAAACGTGAAGGTCGGGCCGTAGCCCGCGTATCGGGGATCCAACCGCACAGACGCCACCTCGCGTACAGAGGGGAGGGTGCAGCCTATTGTCGCATAGCGGCGATTGGACCCGATAGGTGGGCCGCCGGCAGGCAGGGACGGGTATTGGGCCCCGGGGCTCGACCGCCGGCTCTCGAGGGCAGGGCTCGCTTGTGCTCATGAGCCTCTCCCCGCTGACGTCCATCCTTTGACCCTTCGATCCATACTTCCCAAGGATCGTAAGCGCCGCATCCCCACCCGGAGGCCCATTTTTGTGATCAGCGTTGTGAGCAACACGCCGAACCGTCCGCCAAAGGAACGCCACCGTTTTGCCCCCCGAGCGCCGAGGCGGCCCGACAACCGCCGCCACAACAAAAGCTAATCGTTGAGAACACGAGCATCGATACCGAGTTTACCGTAGGGGAGCCGATCGATTTTATGAAGATCGACGTTCAAGGCGGGGAGACCAGGGTGCTGCTTGGGGTGGACGGCATGCTCGGGACCCGGAGGATAAACCTCCTCTACGTCGAATGGTCGGGTGATCCGGGGGTAGTTCGGGCACTGGGCCACCATGAATATCGGATCTACGATTCAACTTACATGGCTATCCCGAGAATTCTCGATGTGAAACCCTTCGAAAAAATGGGGTTTGAGTTTATCGATGAGGTTAAGGTATCGACAGGCAAGGTTGCCTACGATCTACGATTGACCAGCAAGGAGCTGTCTCCCAGCGAGGCGATCGAGATGGTCAGAAAAGGCAATCTGGGTTATATTCAAACCGACTTGATCGCAGTTAGCGAAAACACCTTAGACCGTTTCCTGGAAGCCGCTGAACGATACGATAGGCGAAACGATCACGAACCGCCACCCCCGTAGTCGAGCCCCACCGCATCGCGGCCCAGGACCTGGGCCAGACGCTCCAAGAGGGCGTCGCTCGGCTGCACGCGATAGGGATCGGGCAGGGTCAGCTCGGCGCTCGCCCGAGTCCCTTGATAATCGATGACCACCGGGCACAGGCCCCTGGGTGATCCCTGCAGCAGGGACTTCAGCTCCGCCAGGAGCCCGTTGCAGAGCCCATCCGCCGTGAGGCGCAGCACCAGGCGGCGCGCGAGCTTTTCCCGTGCGGCCTCGATGTCGGTCAGGCGCTCGGCCGTGATCCGGTAGCCGCCGTTGAAATCGTCGATGCCGCAAACCCCCTCGGCGACCACGATGCGCCCCTTAGCGAGGACCTCGGCCACGGCCGGCAGCGTCTCGGCGTAGACCAGGACCTCGATGCGCGCACTCTGATCGTCCAGGGTGGCGATCGCCATGCGCCCGCGCCGTCCCTGGGTCGCGCGCAGGCCCGTGATGAGCCCGGCCACGCGGCGGCTTCCGGGCGTCAGATCCGCCAAACGGCACACAGAGAGCCGTACCAGCTCGTCGCGATAGCGATCGATGGGGTGGCCGCTGAGATAGAGCCCGAGCGCCTCCTTTTCACCGTTGAGCCGCTTTTCGTCGGACCACTCGGGCACGTCAGTGAAACCGAGCGTCACCTCGTCCGGGCTCGCCTCCGGGCCTTGCGGGAGACCGAACAGGTCCACCTGACCGGCGGCGCGATCGCGCAGGCGTTGCTCGGCCGACTGCAGGGCGGTATCGAGACTGGCCAGGATCGCGGCACGGCTGGGCCCCAGGCGGTCCAGGGCCCCGGCACGCGCCAGGGCCTCGGTGACGCGGCGATTCAGGCGTCTCGGGTCGACACGCCGGGTTAGATCGAAGAGGTCCCGGAACGGTCCCTGCGCCGCCCGCGCCTCGCCGAGGGCCTCGACCGCAGAGCGCCCCGCTCCCTTGATCGCGCCGAGCCCGTAGCGGATCGCCCCCCCCTCGGCGACCGTGAACGCGTGCTCCGAGTCGTTAACATGCGGCGCCAGGATCGGGATCCCCATGCGGCGGCACTCGGCGATCAGGGAGACGATCTTGTCCGTGTGGTCCATATCCGCGGACAAGACCGCGGCCATGAAGGCCGCCGGGTGATGGGCCTTGAGCCAGGCGGTCTGGTAGCTCAAGAGGGCGTAGGCGGCCGAGTGGGATTTATTGAAGCCATAGCCCGCGAACTTCTCCATGAGGTCGAAGATGACGCCGGCGAGCGCCGCGTCCACGCCGCGGCCCGCCGCGCCGTCGATGAAGACAGCGCGTTGCTTGGCCATCTCTCCGGGCTTCTTCTTGCCCATGGCGCGCCGCAGGAGATCCGCGGCCCCGAGCGAATACCCGGCCAGGACCTGGGCGATCTGCATGACCTGCTCCTGGTAGAGGATGACCCCGTAGGTCGGCGCCAGGATCGGCTCGAGCGCCGGGTGTTGATAGCGCACCGCGGCCCGCCCGTGCTTGCGCTCGATGAAATCGTCCACCATGCCCGATTGCAGGGGACCGGGCCGGAAAAGCGCCACCAACGCGATGAGGTCCTCGAAGCGGTCGGGTTTCAACCGTTTGACCAGTTCCTTCATGCCGCGTGATTCGAGCTGGAACACCGCGGTGGTCTCCCCGCTTCGAATGAGATCAAAGGCCGCGGGATCGTCTGGCGGCAGCCGCGCGATATCCAGGGTCGGGCCTTCGCGCCCGACGTTGATGGCGCGCACCGCCCAATCGATGATAGTGAGGGTGCGAAGTCCGAGAAAATCGAACTTCACGAGCCCCATGGCCTCGACATCCCCCATGTCGAACTGGGTCACCGGGGTGGTCGCGCCCTCTTCGCAGTAGAGCGGCATGAACTCGGTGAGCGGCGCGGGCGAGATCACGACCCCCCCGGCGTGGCGGCCGGCATTGCGGGTCAGGCCCTCCAGCCGTTTGGCGAGATCGATGATCTCCCGTACCTCCTCCTCGGCCTCGTAGCGGGCCTTGAGCGCCGGTTCCTCGGCCAATGCGCGCTCCAAGGTCATGTGCAGATCGAAGGGGATGAGCTTCGCGATCTGGTCCACGAATCCGTAGGTACGGCCAAGCACCCGGCCGACATCGCGCACCACCGCCTTTGCCGCCATGGTGCCGTAGGTGATGATCTGCGAGACGCGATCGCGCCCGTAACGCCCGGCGACGTATTCGATCACCTCGTCGCGCCGCTCCATGCAGAAGTCCACGTCGAAGTCCGGGAGCGAAACCCGCTCGGGGTTCAGGAAACGCTCGAAGAGGAGGTCATAGGCGATCGGATCGAGGTCCGTGATGGCGAGCGCATAAGCGCAGAGCGAGCCGGCACCGGAGCCGCGCCCCGGCCCGACCGGGATGCCTTCTTCCCGCGCGAACCGGATGAAATCGGCGACGATGAGGAAATAGCCGGCGAACCCCATATGCGTGATGACCTCGATCTCCCGCTCCAGGCGCTCCCGGTAGCGCCCGCGCTCGCTGTCGCCGCCGGCCGGGGGAGTCTGCTGCAAGCGGCGATCGAGACCCTCGCTGGCGACGCGACGGAGGTGCGCCTCAGGACCTTCACCAACGGGAGCGGGGAAATCGGGTAGGTGGTGGCGGCCGAGCCCGAGCTCCAGGTTACAGCGTTGCGCAAGGCACACGGCGTTCTCCAAGGCCTCGGGGATGCCCGCGAACAGCACCGCCATGTCCTCCGGCCCCTTGAGGTACTGCCCCTGGCTGTAGCGTCGCGGGCGCCTGGGATCGTCCAGCATGCGGCCCTCGTGGATGCACACCCGGGCCTCGTGGGCCTCGTAGTCTTCGGGCGTGAGGAAGCACACCTCGTTGGTCGCGACCACTGGGACATCACAGTCGGCCGCGAGCGCCAGCGCCCCTTCGATGTAGGCCTCCTCGCCCGGGCGGCCGGTGCGCTGCAGCTCGATATAGAAGCGCTCGGGGAAGGCCGACCGCCACTCGTCGAGCCGGCGCGTGGCCTCGGCGTGACCGCGCTTGGCGAGCACCTGCCCGACCTCGCCGGCGAGCCCGCCCGAGAGCAGGATCAGCCCCTCGGAGGCCTCGTTGAGCCACTCCCGCCGCACCACCGGGATCCCCTGGGACTGCCCCTCGGTGTAGCTCCGGGTCACGAGCCGGGTGAGGTTCCGGTAGCCGCTCTGGTCCTGGCACAAGGCCACGATGCGGGTGCGCTCCAGAGCCCCGCTGCGTGCGCCGGCGCCGCCCTGCACCCATAAATCCGCGCCGATGATGGGCTTCACCCCCCGTGCCTGGGCCGCACGATAGAACTTGACGAGCGAGAAGAGCGCGCTCTGATCGGTGACAGCCACGGCCGGCATGCCGAGCGCCGCCACGCGCTCGACGAGCTCGTCGATGCGGATGATGCCGTCGACCAGCGAATACTCGGTGTGGAGGTGGAGGTGGACGAACATCGGGGTTGGCGCTGGATAAGATGCCTTATTCTTTGGCCGGGGGCCGACCATGTTACTGCTATCGGTAGGTGGGTTAGACGCGCCCCAGCATGGTCTTCATCTCACTTCAAGGTCAATGCGCGTCGTAACCCACCGATCGACGAAGAGCGACGTGGCCAGTCACGTGAGCCAGTTGGCATACTGGACGCCCGATACCCGTTGATAGTGGCTGGCATTGTTTGTGACTACGATCAAACCCTGTTCGAGGCTGGTTGCCGCGATCAGGATGTCTTTGTCGCCGATCAAGACGCCCCGTTGAGGGAGACCGGCATAGATCATGGCCGCGCGGACAACGATCGCGTCCGTGAGTGGCAAAATGGTACTGAACACTACAGAGTTGATCTCGAGGCCAATGCGCCGTCGCGTTCTTTGCGTGTAAGCCACGGAGAATTTCGTATCGAGTAAAGATCGAGAACGTCAAGCGGTGATGTACCACGAAATACGCACGGGCACGCGCCCACGCGGTGGAGTGCTGGCGCATGACCACTGATAGAATATCCGTGTCGAGCGGAACCGCGCTGATCGGTCCGTTCACCACCGGTCGCCGAAGAAATCCCGCCAGCCTAGTGCAATGTGTTCTACCTCCGTCACGTAGCGGAGACAACCCGGCGTAGACGCTGGCCGCAAGGCCGAGAATCACGTCGCACGACTCGTCGGTCTCGACCACGAGGCGGACACGCTGCCCATCGCGCAAGGGAATGCGTGAGGGCCCGATCAAACGGAAGCTGCCGCGTTCGAAAATGGCATCAGGGTTTCGGTGGTCATCCTCTTCTCCTTTGCTGTGCGGCGGAACCGCCCGTATCGCTGTCCCATCGCGAACTAGTGTAGCATCTTTTGACCGGACCGGTTTGGGAAAGAGGGGCGAGAGTGCCGGCGGACATCTTGGGTCCAGCCGCCGCTTTGCAGCGGTCGCCAGCGCTGCGACATCAAAGCGTATAGCAATTCTTTAATGCAACAAGCTCCCACCTCGCACGCCGCAAGGTGGTCCGCCGCACTCGGTTTTAAACGGTGGTGGGAGAGATGTGCATCTAGGCGATCAGGCCCACGCAATTTCGCTGGTTTTCTCGCTAGCCAGCCAGGCGCCATACTTCGCAGCCTGGTATATGTCCTCTTTTTCCAGCTCTGGATAATGTCGGACTACGCGAAATGCATCGCCAAGCGCCCGGGCTGCCGAAGTGAGTTGCGCCGCCCACACTTATGGATTAGATTCGGACCAGGAAGGGCCTGATGCGGCGACGGGGGCTGGCGCGCGGGGTCAGACCAAAGGTCGCCTCGGCTACTGGGTGGTCGCCGACGGCGCGCGGGCGTGGGCGTGGGACCCCGAAGGGGCAGTCGCCGCCAGCTTGCCGGAATCGGCGATGGGAGCGGACGGAATTTGGGGCCCTCCACGTCTACCGAGTGGGGCCAACCTGGACGGCTGATCCGACACCGCCGCCAGTGATGTCAGAGGAACCGAACCGGGATCATGGCTGTTGGCTCTTTGGAGAACCGATTGGAAGGTGGGGGGGCCGCGCAAGAAATGCAACTGTGTATAGTCGTGCCTTGCTACAACGAAGAGGAGGTGCTGGAAGAAACGTGCGGCAGGTTGCTCGCATTACTGACCACGATGACCGACGCCCGCCAGGTTTCGCCCGCGAGCCGGATCTGCTTCGTCGATGATGGCAGCACCGATCGCACGTGGGCGCTCATAGAATCGCTGGCCGGAAAGGATGGGCGCGTGACCGGGATCAAGCTCAGTCGCAACCGCGGCCATCAGAACGCGTTGCTGGCCGGACTGCTCACCGCCGAAGGTGATGCCATCATCAGCGTGGATGCGGACCTGCAGGACGACATCGACGCGATCCCGAGGATGATCGAGCAGCTCACACGGGGTGCCGACATCGTTTTCGGAGTGCGCACCCGGCGCGACAACGACGCGATATTCAAACGCGTCACGGCCCACGCCTTCTATCGACTGATGAATCGGTTGGGCGCGCAGACGATCTACGACCACGCGGATTTCCGGCTGATGAGCAGGCGCGCGGTGGAGGCGCTGCGGCAATACCGCGAGGTGAACGTGTTCCTACGCGGCATCGTGCCGCTCGTCGGGTTCCCCACCGCGGTGGTAGAATACGAGCGCTCGCAGCGTTTGGCCGGTACATCCAAATATCCTCTTCGCAAGATGATCTCGTTCGCCCTCGAGGGTGTGACTTCATTCTCGGTGGTGCCGTTGCGTATCATCACGTTCATGGGTACCCTGGTGTTCTTGATCACCTTCGGGCTCGGCGTTTGGGTGCTGTATGTGCGCCTCTTTACCGATCTAGCCGTGCCGGGCTGGGCATCCACCATGCTGCCCATGTTCTTCCTGGGTGGCGTTCAGATCCTGTGCCTCGGCGTGATGGGTGAATATCTCGGAAGGTTGTACCAGGAAATGAAAGCACGACCCCGCTATATCATCGAAAAGAAGATCTGAGGCCCGGAATATTATCGCAGCCGCCCCGGTGGGCGGTAACAGATCGATCATTGGAGCTTCAACTAGCGGTCATGGGCCATGGATAGTGCAGAATTCGACAAGTTCGCCGACGAATATCTCGCGCTACACGCGCGAAATATCGCTATCACCGGAGAGCAGCCGGAGTTCTTCGCCGAGTACAAGGTTCGGGACGTGTACGAGATCCTCGCGGCGGAGGGCCGCCCCGTCGCGCGGATACTGGACTTCGGGGCGGGCATCGGGAACTCAGCGGTGTACTTCGGGAGCTACTTTGCCGACGCGCGGCTCGTGTGCGTCGATGTGTCTCTGCGATCGCTCATGCTGGGCCGCCAGCGATGCACGGAGGGCGCGGAGTTCGTCGCCTTCGATGGCGCCACGCTGCCCTTCGCCGACGGCAGGATCGATCTGGTCTTTGCCGGGTGCGTGTTCCACCACATTCCCCAGGAGAAGCACGTGCCGATCCTCAAGGAGTTGCGCCGGGTGCTGGTCCCGGGGGGCATGCTCAGTGTATTCGAGCATAACCCCCTGAACCCGCTGACCGTCCACGCCGTGCAGGCCTGCCCCTTCGATGACAACGCGGTGCTCATCCGTGCCGGGGCCATGCGTGCGCGGTTGCGGCAGGCGGGTTTCGAGGTGCCATCCCTCCGCTACCGTATTTTCTTCCCCCACGCGTTACGCGGGTTTCGGCCCTTGGAACGATGGCTCACCCGCCTGCCTTTGGGCGCTCAATACCACGTTTTCGCCACCCGATGACGGGCGGGAGACCCCTCGGCAGGTTCCTCGGCGTGGGGGCTGTCAACACCTTGATCGGGCTGGGTGTGATCTATGCCTGCAAGCGATTGCTCGGATTCGGCGACGTTTTAGCAAATGTGAGCGGTTATGCGGTGGGTCTGACGATCGGCTTTATGCTGAACAGGCACTGGACCTTCGGCCGCACGGGAAACGTGCGGGTCGCGGCCCTGCGCTTCCTCGCCGTGTTCGGCATCGCCTATTCTGTGAATCTGTTGTGCGTTCTATTGGCGATCAGGGCCGCTGGTCTCGACGACTATGTTTCTCAGGCCATCGGGATCTTACCCTATACGGCGATCTTCTATCTCGGTAGCCGCCTCTACGCCTTTCGTAGCGGCGGCTGATCCCCGGTTCGCCACCCCGCCACTTCGGACACGGGACTGTCATGGACGGCCGTACACCGGCCCGTCCGGCCCACCATGCCCGATGGCAGAACATCTCGCCCACGGTGGGTCACGACGGAGCGGAAACGGCGCCCGCAAGCATTTTAGGATGCGACAGATTGCCGCACCGCCCAGCCGTGCTCCCTCACGTGTTTTCGGGGGCCTTTGCCGACCGGCTAAAGTCCGCCGGCAAGTACCGCTAACCCCTTCCGGGTCCCCGGGGCGCAGACACGATGAGATGCCCCCCGCTCCCAAGCCGTACCCCGTACCAACGGGGTGCAAGATCGTCGAATATTTCAACCTCACGGAGAGACTTATTTATGTGGAAGAATCTCGCTGTCGCTGTGCTCTTGAGCGCCTCGTCCTTCGCCTTCGCTGCGGAATCGGTGGATATCAATACCGCAGACGCAGTGACCTTAGCGCAGGGCCTTCACGGGGTGGGTCCTGTCAAGGCCGAGGCCATCGTGGCCTACCGCGAAAAAAACGGGCCCTTCAAGTCAGTGGATGAGCTCGTAGCCGTACAGGGGATCGGCGAACAGACGGTCAAGATCAATCGCGAACATATGACCGTCGGGGCACCGACGCTCTCGGAGTAAGCCCCTCCCGCACCATATCCCTGCCCCGTGTGGGGCAGGGATCCTTTTCCTCACTCTCTAGCCCGCATTCCGGGGCGCCGTCTTGCTCCGGCTATGTCGCGTTGGTCGGGGGCGGGCCCTTGCGAAGCGCCCGGTGCAGGAAGCGGGTCGTGCGGGTGCGAGGGGACCTTTTCCCGAGCCGAGTCCGTTTGCCCCGGTCGCTTTAAGACCGGTGGCGCGATGCCGACAGCCACAGCGTCCTCAAACACGGAAGACCAAGACCATGCAACGGAAAAGCCTCCCGATCCCCTTCCGGCGTATCCCGTTGTGGGCCGCATTGATGGCCACGGCGCTGGTCCTGCCCGCGGCCTCTGCCTCGGAATACGAACGCATCGAGGCCGCTCCCGGCGTCTTTCTGCAGAGCGTCGATGGCCTCGCCTCTTCGCGACACGCATCGGGCCCGGAGGTCCACCATGCCCCGGTGACGCGTGCCGGCCGCATCGTCGGCGGCACGGAGACAACGATCACGCGCTGGCCGTGGCAGACGGCGATCGCCTTCCGGCCATCGGTCGCCTCCGGAAACGGCTTCCAGCGCCAGTTCTGCGGCGGCACGCTCGTCACGCCGACCTTCGTGGTCACCGCCGCCCACTGTTTCTACCGGGACGGCGGTTTCACCTCTCCCGACCAGTACTCGGTGATCACCGGGCGCACGCACCTTTCCAGCAGCGCGGGCCAGGAGATCGATTTCGACAGCTACTTTGTTCCGGTCGATGCGCTCGGCAATCCGCTTTTCAATCCCAACGAGTTTGAGTTCGACTTCGTGATCGTGAGGCTCAGTGCCCCATCGGTTTCACCCACGATCCAGATCGCGGGGCCGGACGAGCGCGCCACCTGGGCGTCCGGGCAGCCTGCCTTCATCACCGGCTGGGGCGACACCGCCGAGGGTGGGGGCGCATTTCCGGATGCCCTGCGGGTCGGGCGCGTGGCAATCACGGACGACCTGGCCTGCGCCGACAGTTACGCCGCCGTCGGCACCACCGTTCGCCCCGACACGATGCTGTGCGCCGGCCGGGTCGGAGGCGGCGTCGACAGCTGCCAGGGCGACAGCGGTGGCCCCATGGTCGTCCCGGTGTCCGGTGGCGGCTTCCGGCTCGTGGGCGACACGAGCTTCGGGATCGGCTGCGCACGGCCTGAGTTCCCGGGGGTCTACGGCCGCCTCGCCGACGACCCGTTGCGCTCGATCATCAGAGACTTCATCCTCACTCAGACCGGGATTGACGTGATCGGGTCCGGAGCCAGACCCGTTACCCTGACGATGATCACACGGGGGCCGAAGAGGGTTACCACCAGGACAAAGGCCAGGTTCGTGTTCCTTGCCAGCCAGCCGGGCTCGACTTTTCGCTGCAGGCTAGACCGCAGACGCGAAAGACCGTGCGCCTCGCCGTTCCTGGTCAGGGTGAAACCGGGGAAGCACAAGCTCAGGATAACGGCGGTGAGTCCCCTCGGCGCGCGCGGCCAGCCAGCAAGGCGCACGTGGAAGGTGCTCGAAAGGTAACACGCGGCGAAGCTTGACGGCGCCCGCTGGCGTAGACCTCGTACTCCCCGAGTGCTTCGAAGTCTTCGAGCACTTACGGGTTCTCCCGTATCCCCCCTTGGTCAGCTCCGCAGGGTCGAGGAGGCGGGCCAGCTCCGCCTCGGATAGGCCGGTGAGCTCGCGGGCGACGTCGCGTACCGGGCGGCCCTCCTGGTAGGCCTTCTTCGCGATCTCGGCGCCTTTTTCGTAGCCGATCACCGCGTTCAACGCGGTCACCAGGATCGGATTGCGTTCCAGCGCCCGAGTGAGCACCTCCTGGTTCACGCGGAATCCCGCGATGGCCCGATCGGCCAGGAGGCGCGCGGCGTTGCCGAGGATCTCGAGGCTCTGGCAGAGATCGTAGGCGATGACCAGCAGCATCACGTTCAACTGGAAGTTGCCGGACTGGCCCCCAGGGTGATAGTGAGGTCATTGCCGGATTTGTGGGGCCGGATTCATCCGGCCAGGGTCTGGGATCAGTTCAGAAAATTCCGCAACTGCTCGGCCATGCCCTGACAGGCATTGGCCTGCACCCGGGCCAGCAGCGGCACCGGGATGACGATGGCAGGCAGGTAGGATGTCCCCTGGGTCTCGGTGTTGATCTTGCCGGACAATGACAGCTCCTTGAAGTCCCAGATGCTGGCCTCGTAATTGGCCGCGTCGTCCCAGGTCACGAGGCCGAAACAGCCGCCGCCCCCGGGTCCGATGGCGCAGGCAATGGAACCGCTCTTGTCGACGGTTTCGGTGTAGCCGTTGATCCAGATGAAATAGCGCACGCGGAAATCGTTCAACTTCTGCGCGAGCTCGGGGATCTGGACTAGGCGTTCCAGGTTCTTCACATCGGTAGGCGCGGTGCTCGCTTCGAAGTACGGGTACATAGAATCCACGAAGGTTCGCTCGGAGATCACGTTTATGGGTTTGCCGCCCTTGGCGAGGTTCTCGCCGACACAGCGGATGAAATCGTCCTCGGTCTCGTGCTCGCTGTTGCTGCGCCGGCCGAGGACCACGACGGATTCGCCCGCCGCGATCTGCGTTTCCGTCGCGCGATGCTCGTCAATGACGGTGGTGCTTTTGCAGGCAGCAAGCAGGCCGAGCGCCACCCCCAGCAGGACAACCTGCGCCTTCGGGGCCCGCGGCAGGCGTCCCACGGCACGGATCAGCAGGCGTCTCCATAACGCTTGCAGTCCTTCGTCTTCCGCGCCAGCCACCGGCGCACTTCCTGCATCTGCTCGAACCCCAGCGCAAGCTTGGCGCCGGCGTCGCGCATCGCCAGGTTGATGGCCGTGGACAGCCCGTCGTCCTTGCTTTTCAGCAGTGCGGTTTCGGCTTTGCCGTATCCGGTCACCGGCCATTCCGCCACGAGCTGCCCGTCGCTGTCGTACAGCTGCAGCCGGTACTTTATCCACGCCTCGTACAGGTCGGTCTTGGTCTCTGCCGGCAGGGCGAACTGCATTTCCACGACGCTCGGCGCAATCACGCCCGCCACGCCGGCAACGCTGCTGGTGCCGGCGGCCGGGGTCACCGCCTGGAACATGGACGGCAGGATGCGGTCGAAGAGGGCGACCTGGGACTCACCGCTTTCGATCTTCCAGTCCGGCCGGTCCTCGGTATTTTCGGTATACGCATAGCTGCGCAGCGCCGGATCGTAGTACAACCCCATGTTGAGGGGGATCCGGCTCAAGGTGGGGACCGGCACCTCGGTATCGACCTTGATCTTGGCCGACTGCGAGCATCCGGCCGCCAGCGCCAGCACGCCTAGGAACAGCACGCGGCGGACTCTCGCCCGCGACATTCGCGGCATTCTCTGATGCATGCATTTCATCCCGTCCAACGTTTTTTCGACGCCGCGGCCGGGCCTTGGTTCCCGGTCAGAACGGCGTCCCGATAGTGTAGCGGAATTTGGACGCGGTGCTGCGGAAGTCGTTCAGGCCCACGAACGTGCCCATGTTACGCCGCGTCATTTCCCGCATCAGGTTTGCAAAGCGCGCACCGGTGACCTGCTGGGCGCCGAACTGCACCGGGAAGCCGATTGCATGGATGCGGATCTGTGGCACACCGCCATTGTTCTTCGGATTGAGCCGCTCCACCTCGTCCAGCACGCGGCGCACCGAGTCGCCGGTGAAGTCATCGCCGAACACATAAATGCTGATGCGCCGGCCCGGATCGTAGTAGGTCCGGATGGCCTTCTCGATGCCCTCCACCGGGCTGCTGTTGCTGAACGGGTTCCAGGTGCGCAGCCGGTCCACGATGATCTTACGCCGGGCGGGGGAATCCGGGATCCATTTGCCGCGGTAACCCTGGAACATGTACCCGCCCTGGTCGTCGAGCACCTGGATGCCCCGAACTTTGGGGTAGATCTCCAGCACACCGATCATCTCCTGCATGACACGGTTCCATGCGTACTGGAACATGCTGCCGGAAGTGTCGATCACAAAGATGATGTACTCGCTGTCCACGGGGATCCCCCCCGCGAGATCGGTGCGCACCTGCTGGCGTTGCGCGGACAGCCGCCGCATCTCCTCGGTGAGCTTCTGCAGCGCGGCCTGCAATTCGCCCTTGCGCGCCGCATCGCCGCCGGCGGATTTTCCCTGTCCGGCGGCACGGTCGCGGATTGCGCCCAGTTCACCGGAGAGCCGCGCAACCCGCTCCTTGAATTCGGACAGCTGTTCACGCGCAGCGGTCAGTTTCCGGTTCAGCACGCGGGCCGTGCCGCGGATCTCGAACAGCTTCTCCTGCAGATCGGCGATCACGCCGTCAAGCGGCTGTGGCGCCGGCTCCAGCACGAGCGGCTCGCCGGGCTTGGAGATCATCACCAGCAGGATGATTGCCCCGAGGCCGCAGGTGATCACGTCCAGGAAGGACAGGCTGAACACCTCCACGTCGCGCCGCTGCCGCCTCATGGCCAGTCCGCCGCCGGACTCAGGAAGGAGCCACCGCTCGCCACCGCCAGGCCCCAGAAGGAAAATGCCGCCATGGGATCCCCTTCCATGGGCAGCAGAATGGTGTTCATTGGCACACCGTCCGGCAACTGATTGGCCGCGGCATTGAACAACTTGAGGCGCTCGCTGCCGGACACCTTACCGCCGCCCGGCGGAGCCAGCCCCTGGGTCGGCAGCCCGTCGGTGATCAGGTAGACGTTGTCCGGCAGCGGGCGCAACCGGGCGATGGCCTGGAAGGCGCGCTGCAGGCTGGTGCCGCCCTCCGGGACCGCAGCCCGGGCCGCCGCGACCGCGCTGTCCAGCTGGGCGCCATTGCTGACATTCAGCCACTGCCCCTCCGTCCCCGGGATCGCAGTCCTGACGTCGGTGTTGAAGAAATACACCTGGTACCGGCTGCCCGTCGGAAAGCGCGTGGTCAGCCAGTCCAGCGTGTCCACCGCCTGGCGCCATTTGGGCGATCCGGTCCTGCGCGCATCCGTCATGTTCTTGCGCCGGATGACGTTCACCAGGGTCTCGTCCAGCATGCTGGCCGAGATGTCCAGCAGCACGAGAATGCGCTCCCCGCCGATCTGCAGGCCGGTTAGGTATTGCCGCGTGCCTTCGCCGCTGAACGTGCGCGTGTGCTCGCTGGTCTTTTCCCGCTCCTGTTCCATCTGCCGCTTCTTGAGTTCCAGGTTCCTGACCTGGGCCTCAAGCGTGGCAAGTTCATCCGCCACGGAACTGGCGCGCTTCGCTTCCGTTTCGCCCTGTGCCTGGCGGATCTGTTCCTGAATGCGGCGCACGAGGCCTTCGACAACCACTCTCTGCCGCTCCACTTCCGCGATGGTGTTGCGCAGTTCAGCAAGTCCCTTCTGTCCGTCGAGTATCTCCTTTTCCAGCAGGCTGACCTCGCCGTGCTGATCCGGCGGCGTGGAGGTGACCGGCACCAAGGTGGCATTGGCGTTGTGCTTGATGATCAGGAACAACAGCACCATGGCCCCGAGCCCGCAGGACATGATGTCCAGGAACGACAGGCTGAAGGCAGGCAGGGGTCGGCGGTTACGGGCCATCCGGGCTGACGGCGCTGATCAGCGAGTACACGGTGTCGGATCCGGCAAAACTGATCCTGTCGCCGGCGGCAAGCCGGCGCGAGCCGGCTAGACGCTCCCCGTTCACGTACATGGTGATATCGCTCAGGGGGACGACGCTGGTTTCCACGCCGTTGCGCGTCACCGCACAGGCGGAAGTCGGCTGCCGCGTCGCGCTCACCGAGCCGCGCGTGGAAAGATAAAGATACAGGGTCTGCTGGTTGAGCGGAAACGCCTTGTGGCCGTGGAGCAGGTGCGTGACCTGCTCGGCGCGGGCCGGATGCACCGCCGTCGGCGCCTCTGACGCGGATTGCGAGAGCGCGGAGTGCGGCGGGGCGGGAAGCCGCGTGACGAAGTTCAAGTTCGGGCCCGCGCTGCGGATCCGGTCCATGTGCAGAATGCATGAGCGCCGCACCGCCTCCTCGGGCAGGGACAGCACCGCCGCGCAGGCGCCGGACAGTCCGGGCAGCGCCGCCGCGCGATCGCCGAGCAACACGGGACGATCCGGCTCCAGGCGTTGCAGCATAGCGGCGTACTCCCTTTGCAGCCGCCCGACCATGCTGTCGCGGGTCAGGCGTGCCTGCTGGCGTGACTGCCCGGTGGCAATGTCCAGCATGACCTCCTGCTGGTTGAGCAGCGCGGACAGGCAGCGCGGCAGCTGGTCATACACCGCCTGCTCGGTCTCGGCGCGGTGCAGCGGGTCGAAGCGCGACTGCTGTATGAACGTATCGGCGATGAGTTCTGCGGCGGCGTCATGGAACGCCTGAACACCTGGGCCCTCGACCACGTCCACGCTGTGCCGCTCCACCTGCTCATGCACATCGATGCGCGTCAGCACCGCCTGGTGCAACTGCAATTCGAGGTGCTGGTAGCGCCCGGGGCCGGCGACACCGGCCACGGCCGCGACGACGGCCTCCACGAGGCCCACGGCCTTGAACGGGCAGGACTGGCTGATGCCGAGGAGCAGCGCCAGTTGCGCGGTGGTGAAATTCCCCGGCACGGCAAAGATCACTTCCTTCGGCTTGCCCGCCCGTTCATACAACGAGAGCAGCTGATGCCACGCCAGGTCCGCGTTGTGGCGCAGCGGCCCCGCGGGGGCCGGCCATGGGTCCTGGCTCAGCGCCGACCAGAACCGGTTGAACGTGTGGCGCGGATGCAGTTGCGCCATCCGTGCGGCCTGCTCGCCGAGGTACAGGTTATCGCCCTGGATGACGGCGACGCCGGGGCAGCGGAGCAGCAGGCGATCCCCCTGGCTGAGGCGGATCTCCGCATCGTTCAGCTCGATGATGCAGGCCTGGGACATGGGCTGGGGCGTCAGCGCACCTGCAGATGGCTGATCAGATTGGTGTCGCAGTAGTGCTGCGCATCCAGCACCAGGCGCTCCTGCAACAGCTGCAACTGGTGCATCAGGAACATGATGATCATGCTGACAACGAGCGCGATGAACGTGGAGTTGAAGGCCACGCCCAGGCTGACCGTGACGCCGACGATGTCGCCCTCCACGGCCCTTTGCGCCTGGCCCAGGGCGTCGCCGATGCCGCGCACCGTGCCCAGGAAGCCGATGGACGGGATGGCCCAGATGATATAGCGCACCAGCGAGAGCTCCGAGTCGAGCCGATCCGACTCCACGTCGCAGACGTCGCGCACGGCCGCCGCCGCATCCTGGATGCTGCGCGTGGACCCGAAGCGCTGCAGCGCCGTGAGCAGGGCGCGCGGCAGCAGATACTCGCGCTGATCCGCGGGCAGCGCCTGCAGCGGGCGCGCAAACTTGCGCGCATCCTCCGGCAGGATGCTGATGCCCTCGGTCACCTCCAGCAGCGAGTGGCGCAGCAGGCGGCGTTCCTCGATGGTCTGATATAGCTTGAGCCCCATGATGGCCACGGCCCACAACGCCAGGATGATCTCGGACTCCTGCTCATAGTCCTTCAGCACAATATAGATCGAGCGCGGCATCTCGGCCGCCTCGGCGGCCTGCTGCCGGGCGCGCTGCTCGGCCAGCAGCGCGTCCGCATTCGGCCAGACCACCATCACGTAGAACGTGTGCACCAGGATGATGGACACGATCAGCGAGGCGAGGTGGAAGAAGAAGTCGGAGATGACTGTATGCCTCATGACAACTCAGCCAATGGAATGTGGGGAAGAAATCGGGAACGGGCTGTGCGCATTGGGCAAGACAGAATGCATTACCCCCATATTCCCTATTCCAATTAGATATCCACCGGAAACGACACCGACAGATCCTCGGAGATCTCCTGGCTCGGCATGAACGTTTCCGGGCTCCTGGGCGCTGCCGGCGGTGGTACCGCTTGCGCCGGCGTTTCAGCCTGTTTCTCCCCGGACGTGGCGGCGGGCGCGGGTGACGCGTCGCCCGAACCCGATGCGGGCTCCTCCGCGGCCAGCGGCGTGCCGCACAACAGCGCCCACAGCAGCAGGGTTGCGAGCAGTCTCAAGTCCGTCACTCTAGATAGCGGGCGATGCGGAAACCCACATCATCGCGCCCCCCCATGCCATAGTCCCGAAAGCTCAGGCGAAGCTCCGTCACGGTGCCGTGCGCCCAGCCGGCCCCGCGGATCACATGGTGCTGCCCACCGGCCGATCCCTGCGGGTCGGTCATGGGCGTGGTCCGTTCCACCGGCACGTCGTACCAGTTGTGCACCCACTCGGCGACATTGCCATCCAGATCAAACAGGCCCTTGCTGTTTGGGGCGAAGCTGCCCACCGGAGCAGACACCGAATAACCGTCCTGATACTTTTCCAGCACCTGGGCCGCGTAGCCCACCGCGGACTGGTCGGCGTAATTGCCGCTCCTGGGCGGCGGAGCCAGGGACTCGCCCCACGCAAACCGGGACATGGTGCCGCCGGGCTGGTAGCGGGCCGCCCACTCCCACTCCGCCTCGGTCGGCAGCCGGTAACCCGCCGCGCCGGAGTTGGTGCCCAATACCCTGCCGTCCCGGACCTGGTAGAACGGTTGCAGGCCGTCCTTTTCACCCAGCCAGTTGCAGAACAACGCCGCCTGTTCCCAGGTGATCTTGACCACCGGCTGCGTGGCCCCATCCAGGCTTTTCTGCTGGAAGCTCCCCGAGCTGTGCGTGGGATCGAAGGCCTTGAACTCGGCATTGGTCACTTCCTTCAGGGCGAGATAGAACGGACGCTTAAGCATGACTTCGCGCAGCGCCTCATTGGCGCGGCGGCCGGGTTCACGGCGCGAGGCGCCCAGCGTGAACCTGCCGTCAGGGCGAAACAGTTTCAGCACCTGCCCGCCCGAGGTGGTGATCTGGGGCTTGATGGAGGCCAGCCGGGCCTCCTCCTCGGTCTGCAATCGCACCTGTATCTGTTGCGGGATGCCGGCGCGGGGTGTCAACGTGGTCTCAAAGGCGACGTATCCCGGTTTCCGGATGCGGATGGTGTGTGGCCGGGTGTTCAGCTGCACCGTTTGCGCCGCGACGCCGCGCGGCTCGCCGTCAATGATCAGCTCCGCGTCCTCGGGGGTGGCGCGGATGTCCACGCTGGCCAGGTCGGGCAGGAGTCCCACCTCGAGCGCGCGACGCTCCCCCGATGCGAGCCGCACGCTGCGCTCGGCACTGGCATAACCGTCGTGGAACAGGCGCACGCTGGCGGTTTGCCCCGGCGCCAGCGCCAGTTCGATGGGTGTGCGCCCCTGGAAGGTGCCGTCCAGGGTCACACTGGCGCCGGCGGGACGGCTGCGCAGCTCGAGGATGGCATCGGCCGGTTGGAGCGTAATCGCGGGCAGTTCCAGCGACTGTCCCGCGACCACTTGCAGCATATCCGCATGCGGCTTGTACCCGGACAACTGCAGCCGCAGCTTGCGTCTGCCCTCCAGGATCTCCAGCGTGAGCGGCGTCCGTCCCCGGGGCTGTTCGTCTACATAGATCTCGGCCCCCGCAGGGTCGGAGCCTAGTGTCACGTCGGCCCAGGCGGGTTTGAGCTGCAGGTTCAGTTCCTGCTCCATACCCATCCCCTCGACATCCACTGATTGTTCCCAAGGCTGATAACGGTCAGCGCCGGCGCGCACAGTGTAGGTCCCCGCCTTCAGGTCATCCAGCACTAGAGGCGTGCGGCCGCGGACCGTGCCGTTCACGGTCACTTGCGCCGCAACCGGGGTCGACAGGATTCGCAGCCGGCCCGGAAGCTTTTCCAGCGTGAAGGATTTGCGCTGGTTTTGTTCGTTTCCCACGTCCAGCGACGCGCGCAACGTGTGGTAACCCTCCGCCCGGAGGGTGACTTCGTAGCGCCCGGTCCGGAGCAACAGCCGGTTGCCAAGCTGTAATTTCAGCAGTGCCGCCACTTCGACTGCGGCACCCACGGGTTCGGTCACGATGTGAACCGAGCGGGCCGACAGCACGAACCAGGCCGCGGCCGCGCAAACTGCGAGGATTGCGCCCGCGGCCAGCGCCGCCGGCCGAACGCGCCAATTGCGACCCGACCGCGCACCGGTGGGAGGCGAGAACGGCGCAGGCCGGATCACGCCGCCCTGCTCAAACGGCATGGGCTCGATGCTCTGGAATTCCGGCTGATTCAGTTCAATTGACCGTGGCAATTGGTTCCACGCACTGGATCTGCACCGGGGGTGGGGCCGCATTGGCGCTCAGCGTGAGCTCAACGCGCACGTCCCGGCACCCGGTGCGCGTCCCGGTGATAACGTACCTGCCCGGCCGCAGCGTGACCTGTTTGCTGGTGAAGCGGCCCAACTTGCCGACGCGGTATACGGTCACGTCGGTCTCCCCGTCAGAATTGAGCGTTACCGTGACCGGAATGCGCGCCTCCTCCAGCAGCGTGGACAGCACAGCCATCTGCCGCTTGAGCCTGGTGCCGGGTGAGGAGATCGTCGCAGCCCGGTCCAGCAAGGCCCGGGTTTCCTCGTACACGCGATCATCGGCCAGCCGTTCCGGCCGCGCGCCGACCTCCGCCAGTTGCCGGTCCAGATCCCTGCGCGCCATTGCCCCAGTCCGGCCGTCCCGCGCCGCGAGCTGGTTGCCGTCCAGTTTGAGTGCCGCCTCATATTTGGCCACGGCCTTGCCCCAATCTTCGACCTCTTCCGCCGCGTGCGCTGCAGCCAGGTGCTGCTTAATACCGACGGAGGTGAGGCGCGTCTCCGCCTGCCGCAGGGCGTCCGCGGCCTCGGGCGCACCGGGCTTGAGGCGCAGTGCCTCGGCAAAGCGGCCGCGCGCCGCGGCGAAGTCCCCGGCACTCAACGCCGCAAAGCCGGCGCTCATCGCCTCCTGGTAGGCCCGCGCGCCCAGTTCACGCCGCGCCGATTGCAGGCTTTCCCCCGCCAGGGCCGATTCCGGGTCCAGGTCCCGGGCCTGCTGAAATGTATTCGCCGCCGCGGCTAGATCGCCGCGCCGGGCGAGTTCCTCGCCCTGCCGGATCAGGGCCATCACCTGGTCCAGCTTACCGGCGCGTTCCGCGCCTTTGACGGCAGCGGCGTCATCTGGGCGGATCAATAAAGCGGTGGAAAACGCGGCGCCGGCCGCGGTGGCATTCCCATCGTTCAGTGCCTGTGCGCCTTTGGCCATGGCGTCTCTGAAAACCGTTTCCGATTGCTTGAGCAAAGCCTGAAGTTCGGCAAGCGCGGCCTGGTAAGCGCTGCGCGCCGCAGGGAAGTCCAGCGAATGATAGCCGCGATCACCGCCGGCGATCCGGTCCGCGGCGCTGCGATGGGCCGGCCCGGCCCAGGTCTCGACGCCAATACCTTTCAGACCATTGTCCAGTTCGCGCAACTGCTCGAGCAGATCCTGTGCCTCGGTGCGCGCCGCGGCGGCCTCCGCATCGGTGGGCGCGCCGGGAGGGGTGTTTTCAGGTTGCGACTCGGGCGCGTGGGCGGGCTGGGCCTGCGGCGCGGCGGACGAGATTTCCGGAGCGCGGGTCGGGCGCTGGGCGGATTGCCAGCGGGGAAGGGCGAATATGACCGCGAGGGCAAGGCACAACAGGACGCCGAGGGCGAGCAACGGCACCACGGTGCCGCGCCGCATCACGGGGACCGCAGGGGTGCCGGCGTTGCCCGGAGCAGGGGCGAGATTGACCGGCGCCGGAGCGATGCGATCAAAGGAGTGCGGTTGTTGGTCCATGGCAAGGGGGCCCTGATGCCACATCAGGCCGCCGTTTGTTCCGGAATCGAAACTGCCGTCTAAATAGGTGTTCCGAATTGTGCTACAAGTCCGGACCCTGTGCAGCCTGATCCCCCGGTTTGCGGACCCACCGTGAATACCTGCTGAGCTGCGCAGTCCTGCTTCGCTCGCAGGTCCAGGGTTCGCCCTCCTGGCGAACCCGTTCGGCGCTTCGCGCCTCACCCATGTAGGCTGGCGCGCCACATCCCCGCGGCTGACGGTCTGCTGCCGGGGGATCAGGCAGCCGTTTGATCTGGAATTCAGAACACCTATTTAGTTCCGTGCCGGTGCGGGCGCCGGCTCTGCGCCGGTCTCGGTGCGATAGATCTCCTGCAGGATTTCACGCCACTGGGCGTACTGCTGGTCCACCGTGCCCGACAGGGTCACGGTCCGATCCTCCAGTTCCAGCTGGTGCGGTTCGATGTCCGCATCCAGCGAGGCCGCGATCTCCTTCAGGGATTCGAGGTGCAGCTTTGCCTCCGCGTTCCGGTCGAGCGCGCTTTTCACCATCATCGTGCCGGCGCCGATGCCGACTATGCCGGCCATCGTGCCCAGCGTCTGCACACCGGGATTGTCGCTGCTGCCGCCGGCCACCGCGGCCGCGATGCTGCCTAGGATGGTCAGCGCGCCGCCCACCATGCGCCGTGTCGAGGACGCCCGGGTCGCGCGCAACTGGTGAATCTCCGAATAGCTTTCCTGGCGCCATTGCTGGTACGGGTTGCGCATTTTCGCGGCGAACGCGGTGTAATAGTCCTGCAGCGTGTCCACGAACAGGTTGTCCCGCTCGCGAATGCGGCGCAGCCGTTCCATCAGCGGATCGTTCTCCGCCGGCAGGCGCAGGACGCTGTAGCGCCCCTTGCCGTCCCTGGCGAGGTAGCCGGAATACACTTCGGGCGCGAAGCGCTCGGCAAACCGCAGTTCCGTGATGGTGCGCAGCGTCCTGACCTGCCCCGGGCCCGACTGGGTGCGGAACGCGGCCATGTCGCTGGCGATGCGATTGTAGAGGCCCTGGAAGGGCTCAATGGATTTGCTCAGCTGCTTGTCATAGGAATATTTGCTGGCCTCTTCCTCGTAGGTGCGCGTGAACCACTCCCGTCCCGAGGAGTCCTGCACAGTGATCCGCAGTTTCAGAAATTCGCCGTCGGATTCCAGGATCCTGCCGTCCACGAATAGATCCATTTCGCTGCGCCGATCCGGCACCATGCGCACCACGCCCCAGCTGCCGGTGTTCTGCAGCGTGGTGGTGAGCAAAGCCGGGAAATAGCGCGCTTCCGCCTCGCGCACCTCGGGATAGATCAGTTCAAGTTCCTTGTCGCTGAGTCCCTCGGTACCGGGGTCAAAAATGTTTATTCCCACGTCCAGCAACATGGATTCCGGCACCGGGCCGCCGGCTTCAGGCTGCACCGGCGCTTGGGACGTGGTTTTCACAGTCGTGCTGTTGCAGCCGGGCAGCAGAGCGGCCAGCAACAGCCACAGCGTCAGGGCACGCAAGGTATTCATCACTCTTTCACCGGTATTCCTTTGTACTTTCGATATTCATTCCAGAGTTTCTCCCGCAGCACCGGATCCGGCTCCTGCATCGCAGCCTCGCGCAGTTGCCCCGCGACCACGTCATCATCATCGCCACGCGGAATATCCGGCGGAACGGCCGCCACCGCTACGGGGGAATGATCCCCGGCGCGGGTCGGCGCCGGCATGGCCGGCATCCCGCCGCCGGCGGAATTGGATGCACTGTTGCCGCGCCCGCCGCCTCCTGTGAGCGGTGGCGCGGTATCCGCCTCGCTGCCGTCGCCGACCAACCCGCCTCGGTCCGCGCCGCTACCGGACCCGTCACCGAGGCCGCTGCCTGAGTCCTCCTCATCGGCGCCGAGCGTGCCGCTGTCGCGCTGCCGGGCCGCCGCCGCGGCGCGTTCATCCAGCAACATGCCGTCGAACTTCGCGAGCTGCTCGTTCAGCCGCCCGTCGAGCAATATGACCCGCTCTTCGCCCGTCATGGCGCCGGCCGCGCC
>JALZID010000195.1 GCA_030860485.1 Pseudomonadota bacterium
TCGAGCTCCCCGCCCAACCGCCGCCGAAGATCACCGCCAGCTCAGTTCTCAGCCATCGCCCTGTAGTGCAGACCTAGGGGGGTCCCTATGAATGATATCAATCACTTAGGACCTCGGTACCCCCCGAGTCGGCTAAGTCGGGCTAACAACCCCTTAATGATGTGAGCCTCCATTAAGTCTGTGGTCATATGAAGTTGTCGCATTATGTGCCGTCCTCTTTCGCTGGAATGTAACAATACCGAATCAACGCCTTCACAGTCTTCCCGCCCGGCTCGATGAGCTGGCCGCAGAACCCCTCGCGTCCGTTCGTGAGCGGACGGGCGACGGTGAGAGGTTCACAGCCCGTCCTCCATGTGGCGCTCGTAGGCGCAGCCGTATACCGAGGACCTCTCCTGTAGAGTCATGAGCAACTCATCTCGCAGGTGTTGCGGAGCACGCAACAGGTGTCGTGCGACCAGTTGCCCGAACTCTTCCCAATACTCGTTTGCAATGTTATTTAGCAGCTCACCTTCTTCGTTCGTCATGGGTAACCTCTTGTGCCGATACAACGCCTTCGTGGTCTTCCCGTCAGGCCCGATGAGCTGGACGATGTGCCCCTTGGCCTTGACCATGGGGCAGGCGACCGTCAGGTTCACGCCGACCATGCCCGACCACCCGGTAACCCAGCTCCCTGTAGACCTCGGCCTTGGCTTCCTGGGTGGGGGTCATTGCGCCCTCGCCCGATACCTCTTCATGTACGCCGCGTTCCGCGCGCGCTCCGCTGTCACCTCCTCCTCGGTCCGCGGGCGGGCGCGGTAGTCCCGCATGTACGCGGCTCGGGCGAGGCGTGTGCCCTCGGGCTGTGGACGAGCCCGGTAAGCAGCATTATAACGATGCTTCCGTGACTTCGTGATCCCACTCAGGACGACGGCAAACTTCTCGTCCGCCACAACCCCCCCGAACCGTGCCACCAGGGCGTCGTAGATGGCCAGGAAAAGGGGGAACTCCACATCGCCTCTTGGCGAGCGTGTGGCGCAGTCGCTGCCCCATGTGCTCTGCGGCGGCGTGGGCGTTTAGCCAACCGACGTAGCGGGCAGACCAAAGCCAATCAAGCCACCCGGGTTACTCGCAAAATCGCACGCAGTCTGGGCGTGGGTCGTTAGGGTCGCGATCCATATGCAGACTCGTACTCAACAACATTGCCACATAAGCGCAGGCCATAACAAAGATAAGTATTGGTTTGGCTATTTCCCACCCACGTTTGATTGGAGACAAGATGGGATGCTTGAGTGCCCAAGCCTTGTCGGCCGCTTGTTGTGCTTCAAACTTGGCGTATGCAATGTCTGCGTCAATAACGCGCTGCTTGGCAACCTCAATTCCTTCTTCGCTGTGTTCCCATGCTGTGCGTCCTTCTTGGCTATTCCACCAGCCGTCGGGAAATAGTTGGTTTAGTTCTTTTGTAGTCATGTTTCCTTGTCTCCTTTTGAAATGTCAGACATTGGACCGGGCTTGTAGTTTAAACGCGGGTGTCCCCGCGTCCCCTCACCAGGTCAACGTATGCCCGCTTTTCAGTCCGGAGACGGGAGGATACCCCTCGTATATCCTCATTCCCCCGGATAAGCTGACAACGTTGTTTTTCCATTGATATGATGGATGTGATAGATGCGATATTTCTACCTCTCCCGGTTTATTTTGTCACTGTACCCCCCTTGTAATTTTTACCTGACAAATTCCGCGCGAAGGGATAAACTATCACATCCATCACATCATTTCACCGTGTTAAGCCGTTTTTGTCATACCTCTGATACCTCCCTCCACGAACCACCGCATCCCGTGGGTACCAGGTTCCTTCCGCAGCGCCAGGCTCCCACACCAGCCGGTCTTGCCGCCATGCCGATACTCCCAGGGTGGAATTAGATTCGGATCGGTCCACAGGCCGCGCTTGGCGCCCCTTGCTTCGTGCTCCAGGGCCAACAGCGACCTATCGCGGTTGTATTTCGGGTAGATCCAAGCCATGCCGCGCTTGATTTGCTCGGCATTAACGTCGAGGCTTCGGTGTAGACCCTCCCTACAACTCGGCCGTAGCGGTTGCGGTCGTGCTGGTTGCCTTCGCCCGCTTACCGTACACGAGATCGGATAGGCTCTGCTTCGAGCGCTCCCCGAATGGCTGCCGTTTCTCCGGAGCGTCAATCTCCGCCAGCTTGACCTTAGTCTGGCGACCGCTTATCAGCACCGTGCGTGTCGCCGTCCGAAACGCCTACGACCGTGCCCTCGTAGATCGAGGGTATGCCTGGGCACATACCAGGCTCCAGAGGCAAATTCAGACCATCGTGATGTGTTTCATGGCGGGGTTATCGGCAGTACCCCTAGGTTCCGCCACGTCCCTTCCCCAACCCCTCCGGGCGCGACCGCACCGTCGTCCCAGAGCCGCGCTGCGCGGGACGACGACCGAAACGATAAAAGCCCTCTTTTGGTCGTTTATATCGTTTTTGTCGCAGCGCTTGAGCCTCTGCGAGTTAAGACAAGCCCCGCACGGGGAGGGGCTTGCCGGTCAGGCGTAGTGGGACAGCGCTACCGGCCTCGGCGGCCGCGATGAAGAACTCGGCGGTGCGGCAGAGCTATTCCACCGAGGCCTGGTCTGCACTGGTCTGCATCGATCGCTTGCATCTGCTCCTCCAGCGTCGGCAGCTCCAGAGAAGAAGAAGACATTGGCCTTGATAGCACGTCTCTCATCGTGTTATGGATTGTGAGATTCTATCTATATACGGGACGGCGTTGCAACACCGGGGCATGGCGCAAAGCGAGCGCAAACCGTCGCTGAAGTACTCGAGGAGGTCTCCATGGCAATCCGGCACGTCTACCTGAAGATCGAAGAGATCGTCGGTTACCGCCCGGTCGAGCCGAGCCCGCATGCCGCTGTGAGATACCGCAGAGACGGCATGCGAAACAGCGGGCACGAGGACGCGACGATTCCTTTGGCGGAAGTCAAGGCCAGGAGCGTCGATGCGGTGGTCTATCGAGAATACCTCGACCCGGACTACCTCGTACCAAAACCGGACAAGCTGGTGCTTGCCGATGTGAACGAACCGAGCTATACGCACCGCGTGCCGGGAGCCGTGATCTACGCGCGTCCCGGCGAGCGACTCCACATCCACGTCCTTAACGGCGACGTGATCCCGCACAGCCTGCACGTGAACGGTCTGCGGTACGGCGCAGACTCTGACGGATCGTGGCCGTTCGGCACCGAGACGACCGACGGGCGCCGGTCGGACGAGATCACTCCAGGGCGGACGTGGACGTATCGGTTCGACGTCACCGACGACATGGTGGGCGCCTGGCCTTTCCACGATCACTCTCACCACATGGGCGAGAGCGTGAACCGCGGCCTTTTCGGCGGAATCATCGTGCTGCCCAAGGATTGCGATCCTCTCGCCGAGTACACGCTTCCGCCGCTCGCTAACGACTTCATCGAACGACGCTGCCGCCACCTCGGCGACGACGACGATGTCGATCCCGTGCCGGCTGGCCACAAGCCGGCCCACGCAGCCGCGGTCACGCTTGGAGCCGCGCCGGCTCGTAAAGACGGGCACACGGACGTCGCCACCGGACACGCCGGAACTCATCATCACGGCGGTGGTGATGGCGGGCATCACGGAGACGGCGCCAGGCCTCACGTCGGGCGGGACCTCGAGCATCGTGGAGTACTCGCCTTTCTCGATGAATGGTTTCAGCTCGACTACGCTCATCCCCGGTGCAAGGAAGACGACCTCCTGCACGTGCCGATGTTCGTCCACCTCATGAGCCGAAGACGGGGGACGCCGGCCTTTAACAGCGGTCCGTTTTCGCCGGCCGGTCCGCCTTTCGAAGTCACCTTCGGCACCGAGGGCAGCTTCACCTATCACTTAATTTCACCAGCAGATGCAGGGGACGGTGATCGTCGCCGCGGGCGAGCGACCTGAAGCCACGGTCGCGATCGAGGACGTCGCCCCGATGAACCTGAGGTTCCAGCCGGCCGAGGTGCGCATACGCCCTGGTGGCACAGTGCGTTGGACGCCGGGCAAGATGGTCCACACCGTGACCGAGGACGGCGCCGGGATCCCGAGCTTCTGCTTCAACGGCAGAACGTTCATCGGCAACACGCCGACGATCGTCGCCCGCGCGGGCAGCGAATCCGGTGGTACGTGTTCAATCTTGATCTCGGCATGGGCTGGCACGACTTCCACCCACGCGCGCAGCGCTGGAAGTTCGCCCACGAGAACCTCGATGTCCGCAGCATCGGTCCCGCCGAATCCTTCATCGTCAACACGACGGTGCCGCCGGCGCTGCTACTGCCACTCGATATCGAGAAGTGCCAGGATCCCAAGGATCGGCCGAAGGACGCGAAGGAGTACGAGCTGTGTGGCGACTTTCTCTTCCACTGCCACGTAGAGATGCACATGATGCAGGGGCTCGCGGGGCTCGTGCGGTCGAAGCAGACGGTGTGGCTCACCGATGAGCAGGTCGACTGAGCTGAAGGCGAAGGTCGGATTCCCGGTTGGGACGTGGGACAACCGGTGGTCCGAGTGTCGATCATCATCGCTCCGAGCGATTCCTTTGCGGCGAGTGGAAGCTCGTACCCGGATCGCCGGAAGTGTGCTTCATGCATGCGTGTCTCCTCCCGGGTACGCTCAAAGTTCTTTACTTCGGATACGGAGATACGCGCGACGACCTCAGCCGGCTCTTCGACTACTCGGTGGATCCCGGCGCCGTGGCTGCCCCTGGAAACCAGCCGTTCGACGTCACGCAGCCGCCGAACAGCCGACCGCTCGCCAACATCTGGTCGGCCGAGCATGACTTCCTCGACGATGCGGTAGGCACGGTCCTCGTCCACGGAGGCTTCACGCCCAGGCAAACGTATCAGTTCGATCCGGGTACGCTGCTATGGACGCGTAAGCAATCCACGGCTCACGATCGCTTCTATTCAACCACCTTGATGCTGGCCGACCGGAAGCTGATCACGCTCTTTGGCGCAGAGGCGAAGTCCTTCGAGATCTACGACCCGGCTGCGGGCACATGGGCTGCGCCGGTGGAGGCGCCGGTACCGGACATGGAACACCACCACTGGTAATCCCTGGGCGTACCTCCTGCCCGGAGGCAAGCTATTCATCGCTGGCCGCACGTGCCTACGCAACGATTCAACGCGGGTCCGGCTGGGATCACCGGCTCGAGTCGTTTCCGACCAACGCCGGCAATCGCAGCAGCGGAGGTGAGAAGGGCACGTCCGTGCTATTGCCGCTGCGGCCGCCCAACTACGAAGCACGGGTCCTGATCGCGCGCAGCAGACTGCGGAGCTGATCGATCTTTCCGTGGCCGCGCCGGCGTGGACCAATCTCTCGAATCTGAACCGTGCTCGCCCGCAACAGGTCAATACCGTGCTGCTCCCTGACGGACGCATCTTCCTGGCGGGCGGGATTGACGACGTCGATGGCGGTCCGGTGGAGATCTTCGACCCGCGGGATCCCGACGCCGGGTGGGAGCTCTGCGCGACCATGACCATTCCGCGCGGCTATCATTCCACCGCGATCCTGCTCGCCGATGGCAGCGTGCTGATGGGCGGCGACAAGCTGGGCAGTGGAAGTCGGGTGAGACGACCGAGCACGAGCGGTATTATCCCACGTACTTCACGCTCCCGCGGCCGGCGATCACCGGTGCACCAGCGTCGGTCGCGTATGGCGCGGTTTTCCTCATTCAGACTCCGGACCCTGCGAGCATCGCCGAGGTGGTCCTGGTACGGCCTGGCGCAGTGACGCACGGGTTCAACATGACGCAACGGGTAGTTGAGTGCGTGATCGTGGGGGCGGATCCCGGCGCCGTGGGCGTGCAAGCGCCGCCCGACGGGAACATCGCGCCACCGGGGCACTATCTGCTGTTCATCCTGACGGCGGCTCGTGCGCCATCGCTTGGACAGTGGATCCGGATCACGTAATAGTTGGGGAGGTCGTCGCACTGCGCTTTCCGACGCTGCACGACGACACCATCGTCTTCGTCGCCCATGACGATCTGTGGCGCGTCGACGCCTCGGGCGGGCCGGCGCGCCGGTTGACGGTCGGACTCTCCGAGCCGCATCGGGAACAGGTACCGCCCGAGCCGAGCCCGCGCCGCGCTCGGCATGCCGGGCGCCCATGGAACGGCACGACCCGGTTCATGACACGGGCGCGCGCTTGGTGGTACTTTATGCGCCCGCACGCCGCCGAGCCCACACCCCATGGACGACACCCCCCGCGAGATCCTCGTCACCAGCGCCCTGCCCTACGCCAACGGCCCCATCCACCTGGGACACCTCGTCGAGTACATCCAGACCGACATCTGGGTCCGCTTCCAGCGCCTCTCTGGGCATACCTGCTACTACGTGTGCGCCGACGACACCCACGGCACCCCGATCATGCTGAAGGCCGAGGCCGAGGGGGTCTCGCCCGAGTGCCTCATCGAGCGCATGCACGCCGATCACCTGCGGGATTTCACGGCCTTCCACATCGCGTTCGACAACTACTATTCGACCAACTCGCCGGAGACCCGGTCGCTGGCCGAGGCCATGTTCCACAGGCTCCGGCAACAGGGCCTCATCGACGTCCGCTCGATCGAGCAGCTCTACGATCCGGTGAAGGAGATGTTCCTCCCGGACCGCTTCATCAAGGGCGAATGCCCGCGTTGCCACGCCAAGGACCAGTACGGGGATGCCTGCGAGGCCTGCGGCGCGACCTACCTGCCGACCGAGCTCATCGCGCCCTATTCGGCGCTGTCGGGGGCCGTGCCCGTCCGGAAGAGATCGGAGCATTATTTTTTCCGGCTCTCGGCTTGTGCGGAGTTCCTCGCGAAATGGACGCGCGCCGGACACCTGGATCCCCAGGCCGCGAACAAGCTCGACGAGTGGCTGAAGGCGGGCCTCTCGGACTGGGACATCTCGCGCGACGCGCCCTATTTCGGCTTCGAGATCCCGGGGGCGCCCGGGAAGTATTTCTATGTCTGGCTCGACGCCCCCATCGGCTATATGGCGAGCTTCCAGAACCTCTGTGAACGCGAGGGGATCGACTTCGATCGATTCTGGACCCAGGGCGCGAAGACCGAGCTCTATCACTTCTTCGGGAAGGACATCCTTTATTTCCACGCCCTGTTCTGGCCGGCGCTCCTCCACCACTCGGGCTACCGGACCCCGGACCGGGTGTTCGCCCACGGGTTTCTGACCGTGAACGGGGAGAAGATGTCCAAGTCCCGCGGCACCTTCATCACCGCCCACAGCTATTTGAAGCACCTCGATCCCGAATACCTTCGTTATTACTATGCCGCGAAGCTCGGCGCGACGATGGAGGACGTGGACCTCTGCTTCGAAGATTTCGTGGCGCGCGTCAACGCCGATCTCGTCGGCAAATACATCAATATCGCCAGCCGCTCCGCCGGTTTCATCACCCGCCACTTCGACGGGTACGTACGCGCGGTCACTGAGCTCGACCCGTGGTGCGCTTTCAAAGTAGAAGACTACTCGGACCGGATCGCGGCAGCGTACCAGTCGCGGGAATTCGGTAAAGGCCTGAGAATGGCGATGGAGCTCGCCGATCGCATCAACCAGTACTTCGATGCCGAGCAACCGTGGAGGCTTGCAAAAGGGGTGGAGGACCCGGCCACGCGGGAAACCCTGCACCAGGTGTGCTCGGTGTGCCTGCGAGGTTTTCAATACCTCAGCCTGTGGCTCAAGCCGGTCCTGCCGAGCCTCGCGCTGCGGGTCGAGGCGTTCCTGAACTGCGGCGAGCTCTCCTTCGCGGGCGAACCCTCCCCGCTCGTGCGCATCAAGCCCTACGAGCACCTCCTGACCCGTATCGAACCCAAACGGATCGCGGCCCTTGTGATGGAAAACACGCTTACGCCCACACCGACGCGAGCCGCTGGGGCCGCGCCGGTCGAGGTCGCCCCCATCGCCCAACCGATCTCGATCGAGCCCATTTCAATCGAAGAATTCGCCAAGGTGGACCTGCGCATCGCCCGCATCGTCCGGGCCGAGCACGTGGAGGGTGCCGACAAGCTTTTGAAGCTTACCCTCGACATCGGGCAAGAAGAACGCACGGTATTCGCCGGCATCAAGTCGGCCTATGCACCCGAGGCGCTCACGGGCCGGCTGATCGTGATGGTGGCCAACCTCGCTCCGCGCAAGTTGCGCTTCGGGGTCTCGGAGGGGATGGTCCTCGCGGCTGGTCCCGGCGGCAAGGAGCTGTTCCTGCTGAGCCCGGATAGCGGCGCGGAGCCGGGGATGGGCGTCAAGTAGTCTTGCAATCGAGGAACGGCGCATGAACGTGCTGCTCCTCGGGGCCGATGGGTTTCCTCGGTCGCCATTTGCAGATTGCATTGGAGACGGCCGGACATACGGTCCGCCGAGGCGTGCATCGCCAGGCGCGCCGAGCGGACGAGATCGCCGTGGACTATGCGCGGGATGTCGATGCGGGCGGCTGGCGGGGGGCGGCTCACCGGGGTCGATGCGGTGATCAACGCGGTCGGGATCCTGCGGGAGGGTCGCGGGCGGCGTTTCGATGCCATCCACGA
>JALZID010000196.1 GCA_030860485.1 Pseudomonadota bacterium
TCAACGCTTCGCCGCAGCCGTCACCGACTACAACGCATGACTCGGGGCCAGTGTGGTTGGCTAAACCTTCACTGTCGGAGACTTTCACTCCTTCACACCTTGCCGGTTTCCCCGGCGCACCCTAACGACCCATCTCCTGCGCTTTTCGGATCGCGTCACACCCACGCGGCAAGGTCGGTCGCCCGCCATGGGCGTCGAGCCTCATCGCGAGACGACGGAGAAATGTGAGCGGGCACTGTCCTCTCCGTTCTCGGTCTCTATCCGATGCTCCACCGTGTAACGCCCCCGCGCCATGCCCGCAGGGAGGGTAAGCGCGGTCGACAGGGTACCGATCCCGGCCTTCGCGAAGACCGACGCGGCGCCTGGTTCCCCGAGGCTTCGGCCATCACGTTTGAGCACCCAGGTTGCCTCCACATAGGCGCCCCCCCGCCCGGGTGGGGGGACGAGGTGGAAGCGGGTATAAAACTCGATCGTGTTCCCGGGCCTCGCCAGCGTTTGTGTCGGGGTCGCTGCCAGGATCTCGACCGCCGCGGCCTGGCCGGCCGGCTCGGGCGAAACACCCACAGGTTGGTCGCGCGCCGGTGTAGGCCCAGGTGCTGGTGTAGGCACGGGTGTGGGGCTCGGAGCTTGCTCCCTGCGCATGCTCTCCAGCTCCGGCCGCAGCTTTTCGATCTCGCGTTCTTGTTCCGTGACGGAGGAGAGTCCGTTGATGCGGGCCGCAAGCGCGGCCTCCTCGGCCCGCTTCTGCTCGGCCTGCCGCTCTTGCTCCTGCCTTTGCCGCTCAAGCTCGGCACGCCGCTGCTCCTCTTGCGCGATTCGAGCCCTCACATCGGCCAGCTTCGCCTGCGGCAAGCTGTGTTGCTGAACCAGGGCACGTGCGTCTTGTGCCTGGGTCTTCGCCGCCGCGAGATCGCCATGGGTGAGGGCGTCCTCGGCGTCCTTGACCATGCCTTCGGCCGCGTCGTTCAGGACTTGTCGGGCCTCGGCGCTTTCCGGCGCAAGGCCCAAGACTTCCTGGGCTTGCGCCACGGCTTCACGCAAGCGGCCGGCATTGAGGGCCTCGCGCCCTTGCTCGATAAGAGCAGCGATGTGTTTTCTTTTTTGTTCTTCGGCCTCTTTTTGGCGAACGATCGCCGCTCGCCGCGCTTCCTCGGCCACGATGCGTTTTTCGAGCATCGCGACCTCTTCCTCGCCTGCCGCATACTTCACCGCGAGCCGCCGAGCTTCGGCCCAGTGCAGCTTTGCCTCGGGGAGCTCACCCTGTTTGACCGACGATTCACCGGTTTCCACCAGCCGAGCGACCACATCCGCCAACAACTTTCTGGCCTCGACTTGTTCCGGTGCAAGCTGCAACGCCTCTTCCGCATATTTCGTGGCCGTGTCGCCTCCGGGTCCGCTCATCTTGCCGGCCGCCAGAGCCTCCTCGCCCCGCTGCATTAGCCAGACAATTCGCAGCCGATCGAGTTGCGGCGAGAATGCCCCGTTCAGGATGGCGATCGTCAAGCCTGCGGCCAAAAGGATTGCGAAGCGAAAGACCCACCGCGCCACTCCTGCCCGGGACATGCCGGCGGCGCGCGGCGAATCCCTACCCCCCGCGCGATGCTCCGTCGGCGTTTCGTCGAGCGATGCGGGCGTCGTTGGCCGGGGATCTTCCCGTTGAGGAGCAATCCTCGCCGAGCGTCCGCCAGGCGGTTGTGGCGGGAGCTCTCTTTCCAGCGCCAATAGCGATCGAATGATGGCATCCGGCGTTGCTCCTCCTGGCTTTATAGGTTGTTGCACTTGCCTCCGCGGTGCATCGTAGGGCGGTGACCGCACAGGCGGTGGCTCGACAGGTGCCTCGACCAGTCGCCGTCCCAGCGGGGGCGGCGGCTTCCATGCCGGGAGAGGCTCAGGAACGATATCGATCTCTGTCGGGGCCGATGCGTCATCCGTTGCGCGGCGCCCGTGGCCGGTCAGCCCCGAAATCTCGCTCGGGGTGCGGGCGAGATTTCCCGAGATGCCTAGCCGTGGGCGGACCGGAGCGCTTTCACTCCGGACGGATTTGGTACGCACACTCCATGGTGAGGCTTCTCCAACGAACCCGCTGGCATCTTCGCGTAACGCTTGCTCAATCGCATCGATGAACTCGGCGGCAGTCTGGAAGCGGTCGTTCGGGGACTTCGCGAGGGCTTGCAGCACCGCATCGTCGACCGCCCGCGGTACCTCCGGGACGATCACGCGCAGGGGTGATGGATGCTCCTCGATCTGCGCCCGCATGAGCTCGAACTCGCCCTCCGCCGCAAACGGCATCCGCCCGCTCAGCATCTTGTATAAGACCATCCCGAGCGAATAGATATCGGAACGCGCGTCGGTATCGCGGCCGCGGATCTGCTCGGGCGACATGTATTTCAACGTGCCGACGAGGAGACCCACGCGCGTCAGGCGCGCCGATCCGAGCACGCGGGCGATCCCGAAATCCAGGACTTTCAGGATATCCCTGTCGTTCACCATCATGTTGGACGGCTTGACATCGCGATGGACGATGTCGAGGTTGTGGGCGTGCTCGATGGCATGCAGCGCATCCAGCAAAAGCTCTAGTGACCGCCGCCACGGGAGCCCATTCGGGTGGCGGTCAATGATCACGTCGAGGGTCTGGCCATGGGCGAATTCCATGACCATGAAATAGCGATCGCCGTGGTGAACGAAGTTATACAGCGTGGCGATATTGGGATGGTTGAGCTTGGCCAGCACCACCGCCTCTTTGCGGAAGCGTGCGACGATCTCCGCCTTACCTGCAAGCTCGGGACGCAGCACCTTGATCGCGACTTCGCGCTCGAGCATGACATCGATGGCCTTGAACACCTCGCCCATGCCGCCCTCGCCGATCTTGCCGAGGATCTTGTAGTTGCCAACGACTTCGTTGAGCATAGGCGGTTTTAGGGCAGCTGTTGGAAATCGACGTCCTGGGACGGCGCCCCGGCGGTCCCGGGCCGATCGCGGGGTGATGTGGCCGGCCCCTCTGCCGGAGCCACTATAATAATCTCGAAGAGCTTGGGCCACCACTTGCCGGTCACGAACAGGCGTTCCCGGCCGGGGTCGTAGGCGATGCCGTTCAGGACATCGACTGGGTGGCGTAGGTCGGCCGCGCTCAAGAGCCCGGTGAGGTCGATCCAGCCCAGGACCGCGCCGGTCTCGAGGGAGACGCGGGCCACCCGATCGCTCTGCCACACGTTGGCGTAGACCTCGCCGCGGACGTATTCCAGCTCGTTCAGGCGTGGCACCGCCCGGCCCTCGTCATGCACCGGGAGCCGCCCGATCTCGCGAAACGTCTCGGGGTCGAGGAAGCGTAGCACCGCGGTGCCGTCACTCAGGATGAGCCGCCGGCCGTCATGGGTCAGCCCCCAGCCCTCGCCGGCGTAGTGGAATGTCCCGCTCACCGCGAGGCTAGCGCGCTCGTAGATGAAGCCGCGCATGCCGGTCCAGGTGAGTTGTAGAAGACGCCCGCCCCAGTCGGTGAGCCCCTCCCCGAACTCGTCTGGCTTGAGCGCCCGCCGGCGGATGACCTTGCCGGTCTCCAGATCGACCTGTCGCAGCGAGGAAGCGCCCTCGAGCCCCGTGCTCTCGTAGAGATGACCGTCCACGTACACCAGCCCCTGGGTAAAGGCCGAGGGGTCGTGCGGGTATTCCCGCACCACCCGATATCCGTAGACCGGCGCGTCGGCCGGGGACAGCGGTGCCGCCGCGGCGAGGACGCCGTAGAGGGCACCCCGGATGAGCCGGTCCCTCAATTTGTCTATTCCTATTCCAGCGGTCCGGCGGTGGCGCGTCTGTGCTGTCAGCGTGCTATGTTCCGAGACTATACTTGATGGTGCCCGATCCGGAGCGTGGAGGCCCGCACATGGACGCCGATCCTGCGCAAGATACCCGCACAGATACTCGTTTCTCGCAGCGCATCATCGATGCGGCGATCGCGCTCGCCGAGCACGGCTCGTGGGAGACCGTGAGGTTGCATGCGGTGGCCGCACGCCTCGAGGTCTCGCTCGACGATATCCGGGGTGTCTTCCGGGAAAAGGAGGACATCGTGGAGGCGTACTTCGATCGCGCCGATGAGGCGATGCTGCGCGCGGCCGAGGCCCCCGGCTTTCTCGATCTGCCGACGCGCCTCCGGCTGCACCGGGTGATCATGGCCTGGCTCGAGGCGCTCGCCCCCCACCGGCGGGTGACTCGCCAGATGATCGGGGGCAAGCTCGAACCCGGCCACCTGCACATCCAGATCCCGGGGCTCTTGCGCATCAGCCGCACGGTGCAGTGGATGCGCGAGGCCGCGTACCGCGACGCCTCCTACCTCCGGCGGGCGCTCGAAGAGGTGGCGACGACCAGCATCTACCTCGCGACCTTCTGCTACTGGATGGGCGATGGATCCCCGGACTCGACCGACACCCGCCGGTTCCTGGGCCGATTGCTTGGGATCGCGGAAGGGGCCTCTCACGCCGTGTTCGGCCCGGGCGCCCACCCGCACCCCCCTGCCCGGGAACCGGGCCCCTAGGCTGCCCAAGGAAATATAGAGTAGGCACCGGGGCTCGATGCGCCACCCCGGCTCGACCGCCGGATCGGCCACCCTGTGGATCGATGGATACCCTGACGCACGCTTTGAGCGGTGCCCTCCTCGCCCGCGCCACCCTGGGTCGTGCGCCGCAAACGCCCACAGGGGAACGCGTGCGGGTGGCGTTCCTGGCCGCGGCCTTTCCGGACATCGACTATCTGGTGTCCTGGATCGACCCGCTCCTTTATTTGAATTCGCACCAGGGGCTGACCCATTCGCTCGTCCTCATGCCCGCCTGGGCCGCTCTCCTGACGAGCCTGGCGGCGCGCTGGTATGGGCGCCGGTGGCGCGACTTCTACGGGCCCGCGCTCTTGGGGGTCCTGGCGCACATCGCCGGGGACCTGATCACGGCCTACGGGACCGAGGTCTTCGCCCCGCTAACCTTCGAGCGCTATGCCTATCCCATCGCCTTCGTCCTCGACCCGTATTTCACGGCCGTCACCGCCGGGGGTCTGTGGCTCTCGGTGCACCGCGGCAGCCGATTGGCGGCCCTGATCGGACTCACGACCCTCCTGGCGTACGTGGGTCTCCTCGCCGCGCTGCGCGCCGAGGCCCTCGACATGGGCCTCGACGTCGCAAACGAGCGCGGACTCGGTGCACGAGACATCGCGGCCCTGCCCCAGCCCTTTACGCCGCTCAACTGGAAGTTGCTGATATCGGAGGGGTCGACCGTCCACGAGGCGCACCTGCGGCTTCGGCGGCGCTTCCCGCCCGCCCTCGGCACCCTCTGGTTCCCCAAGACCGCAGCCGCCTTCCGCCCCCGCGACGATGTGGGTCTCGTGGCCCACCCGCGCTTCGGAACCGATCCCCATTGGACGCCCCTCGCCCGTGAGGTGTGGCGGCAACCGGATTTCGCGGGCTTTCGCCGATTCGCCGGCTACCCGGTCCTGCACCGCATCGATACCGCCGGGGCACAGACGTGTCTGTGGTTCACGGACCTGCGCTTCGCGCTGCCGCACCTCGTTCCGGCCTTTCGCTTCGGGATGTGCAGGGGCTCGCCCGAGAGCGCCTGGCGTTTGTACCGTCTGCGCTTGTGGAGCGCCAATGAGCGTCAACGGTTGGGTTGAGCGCGGGGCTCTTGCTCACCGCCCGCACCGCTGCGGGCCGCATCGGTAGGCCCTCACCGGGAAAAGCTGCTCACGATATCTGGCTTGTAGGAGGCCATCAGGTCCACCACCTCTTTCTTGTCGGCCTCGGCCACGCCCTTCTCGTCGAGTGTCTTGCCAATGTCCTCCATCATGGCGTCGAAGTCCTCCGAGGTTACCTGCAGACTCTTGTGTACCTTCTTGATCTCGGCGCCGGTGTAGCTGCACGGTCCGCCGGTCTTCTCGCACAGGAACGCCACATTATTGGCCTTGAACCGTACCTGGTTCAGGTTGTTGAAATAGTGTTTGATGCGGCTGTCGGCACCGATGTTGACCAGGAGAGCATCGACCACCGCCTCGATCCCCTCCTGGCCGCCGAGTCGTTCGAACAAACTCTGGGAAGCAGCCGGAGCCTTCTGGGGAGCAGCCGGAGCCGGGACGCCCGCCGCGGGTGTCGGCGCCTTGTCCTCGCCGCACCCGACCACCGCCAGAAGCGTGATCAGCAGCGTGGCCGCTAGCGATTTCGTAGGTCTTGTCATTGTTAATCTCCTCGAGTGAGTAGCTGGTGTGAGCGGTCTCCCGCCCGAATGATACCGCGAATCGAAGGGCGGCAAGCGCATTCCGGGCCCCGCCAGGTAAAGCACCCACCCTGTGGTAAAGTCCGCCTGGTACAGTCCACGGCGCGTTCCATGATAACCCCATTTGACCGGCGTTTTCTCCCCGCTCTACCCGTGAAGATGCCACTCCTTTCGTGAACCTCCTGATCCTCGGCATTTGCGGCAGCTTCATGGGTGGGCTCGCCCTCATCGCCAGGGCGCTGGGACATGAGGTGCGGGGTTGCGATGCGGGTGTCTATCCGCCCATGAGCACGCTGCTCGAGCGCGAGGGGATCGAGGTTCTCGGCGGCTACCGCGAAACTTACCTCCGGCCGGCGCCCGATCTGGTTCTGGTCGGCAACGCCCTGTCGCGCGGCAACCCCTGCGTGGAATATGTCTTGGACCTCGGGATCCCCTATACCTCGGGACCCCAATGGCTCGCCGAGACGGTGCTTCGAGGGCGCTACGTGTTGGCCGTCTCGGGGACGCACGGCAAGACCACGACCGCGAGCCTCCTGGCGTTCCTCCTCGAGGCCGCGGGACAGGCGCCCGGGTTCCTCATCGGGGGCGTGCCCCGGGACTTCGGCGTCTCTGCGCGGCTCGGGAGCGGTACCGCGTTCGTCGTCGAGGCCGACGAGTACGACACCGCGTTCTTCGACAAGCGCTCGAAGTTCGTCCACTATCGCCCGCTTGGCCTCATCATCACCAACATCGAATTCGACCACGGCGATATCTTCCCGGACCTCGAAGCTATCAAACGCCAGTTCCATCACCTGGTACGCACCGTCCCGGGTCGCGGGATCATCGTCCGGCCCGCGCCCGATCCGGTCGTGGACGAGGTCCTGGCCATGGGGCTGTGGAGCCCGGTGACCACCTTTGAGGGCGAGGGGTCGGACTGGTGCTGCCGGGCGGTGTGCCCGGACCACAGCGCCTTCGAGGTGTTCTTCCAAGGCCAGGAACTCGGCACCGTGGCGTGGTCGCAGATCGGGGCCCACAATGCGCGCAATGCCCTCTGCGCACTCGCGATGGCACGGCACTTCGGCATCGCACCTCGCGCATCGATCACGGCGCTCAACCGTTTCCAGGGCGTCAAACGCCGGCTCGAGCGGCTCGCCGTGGCGCGCGGGGTCAGCGTGTACGACGACTTCGCCCACCACCCGACCGAGATCGCCGCGACCCTGTCCGCACTGCGGCGGCAGGGCGGCGAGGGGCGCATCATCGCGGTCTTCGAGCCACGCTCGAACACGATGCGGTTGGGTCTCTACGCCGGCGCGCTGGCCGGCGCCTTCCACGATGCCGACCTGATCTTCCTGTACTCCCCGCCCGATCTGCGCTGGGACCTTTTGGCGGAAACCGTTGCTCTAGGCACCCGCCGCCGCGTGTCCGAGGATATCGCCGAGATCGTAATGCACGTCGCCGAGCTGGCCCGCCCCGGCGACCGGGTGGTGGTGATAAGCAACGGGGGTTTCGGCGGGATCCAGGAGCGGCTCATCGCCGCCCTGGGCTAGCCCGTATCCGCCCGCTACGCACGGACCCATTGGGTCACGGGGCCCGTTTTCCACCCCTGGCACCTTGCCCTATAATGCGGCCGTGGCACGGGTAGCGGGGCTTCCCGAACGCATCGATCCGCCGCGCCTCGCGGAGCGGGAGGTTCGTTTGTGCGGTCGCTTGTCCCTGGCGCGCATGGAACGGCTCGCAGCCAGCCTTTACGATGGGGAGGGGACGGTCTTCATCGACATGCGCTTTCAGAGGGACGAGCAGGGTCGTGACATGGCTGTCGGCGACGTCACGGCGCGGCTCCCGGTGCGCTGCCAGCGCTGCCTGGAGGCCATGGAGATCGCGATCGCCACGGCCGTGCGCCTGGCCTTTACCAAAGCGGATACCGATGCGGAGGGCGAGACACCGCCGCCCGGCGGCTACGACGCCGTGCTACTCGTGGGCGATACGATATCGCTCTCGGATCTGGTCGAGGATGAGCTCATGCTCGCGCTCCCCATGGCACCGATGCATGAGAACTGTCCCGTCGGCGTGTGGCGCCGGTACCTTTGGGACCGTGCGCCGTCCGAGGCGCCACGCAAACCGTTCGCGGAATTGTCGCGTATTCGGAGGCCGGCCGGCTGAGCGGGCCGGGCCCGTCGTAGTGCGATTCGGACATTGGCGCCGGGGACACAATGCTTGGGACATTGGAACCTCTGAGGAACGAATCATGGCTGTACAGCAGAATCGAAAATCGTCGTCGCGACGGGACATGCGCAGGTCTCACGACCGGCTCAACGCGGCCGCGATCTCGATAGAATCGACCACGGGGGAGATCCACCGCCGTCACCACATCAGCCCGACGGGCTACTACCGCGGCCGTCAGGCGCTGGTCGTGAAGGTCAAGAGCGAAGAGGACGAGGGTTAACGCCGCAATCGAGCCGCGGGCATCGATGCTCCTCGCCCTCGACGCGATGGGTGGCGACCATGGGCCCGCCGCGGTGGTCCCGGCCGCCGTGGCGGCGCTCCGCCAGCACCCCGATCTGCACCTGATCCTGGTGGGCAGGGAAGAGGCGCTGGAGAAGGTGCTCGCATCCTACAATGGGGTGCGGAGAGATCGCCTCGCGATCCGCCACTCTAGCCAGGAGGTCGGCATGGACGAGGCGCCCTCCCAGGCCCTGCGCACCAAGAAGGACTCGTCCATGCGCGTCGCTATCGATCTGGTGAAGGCCGGGGCGGCCGATGCCTGCGTGAGCGCCGGTAACACCGGGGCGCTCGTGGCCACGGCGCGCTTCGTGCTGAAGATGCTGCCTGGCATCGAGCGCCCGGCGATCTGCTCGGCGATGCCCGCCGCGACGCGCGGCCACTCCCGTGTCCTCGACCTCGGCGCCAACGTCGATTCAACCCCCGAGCAACTCCTGCAGTTCGCGCTCATGGGGGTGGCCTTGACCAGCGCCGTCGACAACAAACCGGCGCCCAGCGTCGCACTCTTGAACGTCGGGGTCGAGGAGATCAAGGGCCACGACCAGGTCAAGGGCGCCGCGGCGCTGCTCGCCCAGAGCAACCTGAACTACGTCGGCTTCGTGGAGGGCGACGACATCTATGAAGGCGCGGTGGACGTCATCGTGTGCGACGGCTTCGTCGGCAACATCGCGCTCAAGGCCAGCGAGGGCGTGGCGCGCATGCTCATGCGCTTCGCCAGGGACGAGTTCCTGAGGACACCCCTGTCCCGCCTCGCCGCCTGGGTCTCGAAGCCGGTGCTGCGGGCCGTCATGGAGCGCCTCGATCCCAGGCAATACAACGGCGCCAGCCTCCTCGGTCTGCGCGGCATCGTCATCAAGAGCCACGGCGGCGCCGATGCCATCTCCTTCGCCAACGCCATCGAAGAGGCCATGCTGGAGGTCAAGAAGGGCGTGCCCGAGCGCATCAGCGGGGAGCTGCAGGTGATCTTCGACGAGAGGCGGGCGGTTTGAGGTATTCCCGCATCGCGGGCACGGGGGGCTATCTCCCGGAGCGCGTCTTGACCAACGCCGATCTGGCGCGCATGGTGGACACGAGCGAGGAATGGATCGTCGATCGCACCGGCGTACGCAAGCGCCATATCGCGGCCGAGGGAGAGACCACCTGCGATCTGGGCGAGCAGGCCTCGCGCCGGGCGCTCGAAGCCGCCGGGGTGGGTCCTCGTGACATCGACCTCGTCGTGGTCGGGACCGCGACGCCGGACATGATCTTCCCGAGCACCGCTTGTCTTCTGCAGGAACGCCTGGACATCCACGATGGGCCGGCCTTCGACATCCAGGCGGTGTGCACGGGTTTCATCTATGCCCTCGATATTGCCGACAAGTTCATCCGCACGGGGTCCGCAGACCGGGCCCTGGTGGTGGGCGCCGAGACCTTTTCCCGTATCGTCGACTGGACCGATCGGAGCACCTGCGTCTTGTTCGGCGATGGCGCCGGCGCGGTCGTCATCGAGGCGGCCGAGGGTCCCGGCATCGTGAGCACCCACCTGCACGCCGACGGCCGCTATCAAAATCTCCTCAACGTGCCGTCGGGCGGCCCAAGGCGGTGTGACCGGCCAGGGTCGGGCGCTCCCGTGCCGGGCTATATCAAGATGGCGGGCAGCGAGGTCTTCAAGGCCGCGGTCAAGGCCCTGGATCGCATCGTTGACGAGACGCTCGCGGCCAACCGGCTCGCCAAGACGGACATCGACTGGCTCGTGCCCCATCAGGCCAATACCCGCATCATCGCCGCGACCGCCAAGAAGCTCGATCTGCCCATGAGCCGCGTGGTTCTGACCGTCGAGGACCATGCCAACACCTCCGCCGCCTCGGTACCGCTGGCCCTCGATTGCGCCGTCCGCGACGGGCGGATCCGACGCGGCGAGCTCCTGCTTCTCGAGGCCTTCGGCGGGGGCTTCACCTGGGGCTCGGCCCTGGTGCGTTATTGATGCGGCGGGTTGGATGGTAGGCGGCTTCGTATTTCCGGGACAGGGGTCCCAGTCGGTCGGCATGTTGAAGGACCTGGCCGCGACCTACCCCGCCGTCCGCGACACTTTTGCGGAGGCCTCCGAGGCCCTGGGCTATGACCTCTGGGCGCTGGTCCAGAGCGGCCCGGCCGAGGCCCTGGATCGGACCGAGAAGACCCAGCCGGCCCTGCTCGCGGCGGGGGTGGCGGTGTGGCGCGTCTGGACCGCGAAGGGGGGGGCGCGGCCGGCCCGGGTCGCGGGCCACAGCCTCGGGGAATACACCGCGCTGGTGTGCGCCGGGGCCTTGCCGTTTCGCGAAGCCGTGACCCTCTGTGCCGATCGCGGGCGTTATATGCAGGAGGCCGTGCCACCCGGCGCCGGGAAGATGGCCGCCATCCTGGGCCTCGACGATGAAGCGGTCGCCCGTGCCTGCCGCGGTGCGGGGATCGGCGGCGAGATCGTGTCTTGCGCCAACTTCAACGCCCCGGCACAGATAGTGATCGCGGGGGACACGAGCGCGGTCGAGGCCGCCGTCCTGCGTGCCAGGGACCTTGGGGCGCGGCGGGCAGTGGTGCTGCCGGTGAGTGTGCCTTCCCATTGCGCCCTCATGAGGCCCGCGGCGCTCCGGCTGCAAGAGCGCCTGCAAACGGTTCGGATCGAGACGCCCGCCATACCGGTCGTTCACAACGCCGATGTGTGCAGCCATGGGGACCCCGAGGAGATCGCACGGGTACTGTCCGAGCAATTGTTCAAACCGGTGCGCTGGGTGGAGGTGATCCGGCGCCTGTGCCGGGAAGGGGTCGATGCGGTGGTCGAATGCGGCCCGGGCCGGGTCCTCGCGGGACTCTGCAAGCGCATTGACCCCGGTCTCAAGACCTTCGTCACCGACACCCCGGAGGACCTGGAGAACGCGCTCGGAGAGATGAGATGAACCACGAACCCGCCCAGACCGCGCTCGTCACCGGCGCGAGCCGCGGGATCGGCCAGGCCGTCGCGCTGGAGCTCTGCCGTCGCGGCTATGCCGTCGTCGGTACCGCGACCTCGCGGGTGGGGGTCGATGCGATCCGGGCGTCGTTTCAGGAGCATGGCCTGCACGCTCGGGCCTATGTGGTGGACATCGCGGAGCGTGCCGGCGTCGAGGCGCTGATGGTCGACTTGGCCCAGGCGGGGAGCCTGCCGGCGGTGCTCGTCAACAACGCCGGGGCCACCTTCGATAACCTGCTCCTGCGCATGAGCGAGGACGAATGGCAGCGCTGCATCGATGTCAACCTCGGCGGCGTCTACCGCCTGACCAAGGCCTGTCTGCGCGCCATGATGAAGGCGCGCTTCGGCCGGATCATCAACGTCGCTTCGGTGGTGGGGGCGACCGGCAACCCCGGCCAGTGCAACTACGCCGCCGCCAAGGCCGGTACGATCGGCTTCACCAGGGCCTTGGCCCGTGAGGTCGCCTCGCGCGGGATCACCGTCAACGCCGTGGCGCCGGGCTTCATCGATACCGACATGACCCGTGGGCTCACCGACGAGTGGCGCGCGGAATTGTTGCGCAACATCCCCCTGGGACGGCTGGGCACGGCGGCCGAAGTCGCCGCCGCGGTCGCCTTCCTGGCCTCGCGTGATGCCGCCTACATCACCGGCCACACCCTGCACCTGAACGGCGGGATGTACATGTCCTAGTGTTTAATATCAATGGCTTGCATGCGCATCGCCAGGGAGGGCACGCGAACCCGGCTGGCTTGCAAGTTGGCGCTTTTCCACTACACTAACCGGCGCCGCGCACACAGCGGCACTCGGATCCGGGAGGACCATTGGGCTATGAGCAACGTAGAAGAACGTGTCAAGAAGATCGTGGTCGAGCAGCTGGGGGTCAAAGAAGACGAGGTGACCAACGAAGCCTCGTTCGTGGAGGACCTCGGCGCCGATTCACTGGACACCGTAGAGCTCGTCATGGCACTGGAAGAAGAATTCAAGACCGAGATCCCCGACGAGGACGCCGAGAAGATCACGACCGTGCAACAGGCCATCGATTATGTGTCGGCGCATGTAGTAGCCTAGGTGTCGAGGAGTTCCCGGCACAAGGCCGCGTTCCTCGGCAAGTGACGCGGCCTTTGTATTTGAGTCGAGATTGAACGATGAATGCGGTCGAGAGGCGTCGCGTGGTGGTGACCGGGGTCGGGATGGTGTGCCCGGTGGGCAATACCGTACCGGAGGCGTGGGCCAATATCCTGGCCGGGAAGAGTGGGATCGGCCCCATCACCCTGTTCGACACATCGGCGTTCACGGTGCGGATCGGCGGCCAGATCCGGGGGTTCGACATCAGCGATTATCTGTCGCCGAAGGACGCGCGCAAGATGGACCCCTTCATGCGCTTCGGGATGGCGGCCGGCATCCAGGCCATCCAGGATGCCGGAATCGAGGTCACCGAGGCCGAGGCCGATCGCATGGGCGTCATCGTCGGTTCCGGGATCGGGGGGCTCTCGGGCATCGAAGAGATGCGCGTGGCCTATGAGGCGGGCGGCCCCAGGAAGATCTCACCCTTCTATATCCCGAGCAACATCATTAACATGACCTCGGGCAACCTGTCGATCAAATACGGGCTGCGCGGCCCCAATTTCGGTATCGTGAGCGCCTGCTCCACCGGAACCCATTGCATCGGCGAGGCGGCGCGCATGATCGAGCGCGGAGACGCGGACGTCATGATTGCGGGGGGTTCCGAGATGGCGACCACGCCCACGGGTCTCGGCGGTTTCGCCGCGGCACGCGCCCTCTCGACCCGCAACGACGACCCCGCGACCGCGAGCCGGCCGTGGGATCGGGACCGCGACGGCTTCGTGCTGGCGGACGGCGCGGGTATCGTGGTCCTGGAGGCCCTCGATCACGCGAAGCGGCGGGGGGCGGCGATCTATGCCGAGCTCGCGGGCTATGGGCTCAGTGCCGACGCCTACCACATGACCGCCCCCTCGCCCGGTGGGGAGGGCGCCGGGCGCTGCATGGTGCACGCGCTGCGTGACGCCGGTATCGAGCCCGAGGCGGTCGATTACATCAACGCCCACGGAACCTCCACCCCGGCCGGTGACCAGGCGGAGACCGAGGCCGTGAAGCGGGTCTTCGGCGATCATGCCTACCGTCTCGCCATGAGCTCCACCAAGTCCATGGTGGGGCATATGCTCGGCGCCGCGGGTGGGGTCGAGGTCATCTTCTCGATCCTCGCAATCCGCGACCAGGTGGCGCCGCCCACCATCAACCTCATGACCCCCGATCCCGAATGCGATCTCGACTATGTCCCGAACGAGGCCCGGCGGATGAGGATCGACACCGTGCTCTCGAACTCCTTCGGCTTCGGGGGTACGAACGCGACGCTCGCTTTTCGGAGGATCTGAGCACAGCGCTTGGCGCACCCATCTTCACCGGAGCCGGACCTCGTCCTCATCGACGGCCGGCTGGCGCGGGCCGTGTCCGTCGCCGACCGTGGACTGAACTACGGGGACGGTGTGTTCGAGACCCTCCCGGTAAGCGCCGGAGTCGTCCCCCATTGGGAGCGCCATCTCGAACGCCTGAGGCTCGGTTGTGCGCGCCTCGGAATCGCTTGCCCGGAGGACACGCTGCTCAGGGGGGACCTGGACCGACTCTGTGCGGACGTCGATCACGCGGTGCTGAAGCTCATCGTCACGCGCGGTGTGGGCGGTCGGGGCTACCGTCCCCCCGACCCTGCAAAGCCCACCCGGATCTTCGCGCGTCATCCCTGGCGGCCCTATCCACCGGCCCTGTACCGGAGCGGCATCGTCGTGCGCGTGTGCGCCACGCGTCTCTCGCGCAACCCCGTCCTGGCCGGCATCAAGCACTTGAACCGCTTGGAGCAGGTCCTCGCACGCCACGAATGGGCCGATGCCGAGGTTCATGAGGGCCTGATGCTGGACACCGGAGGTCGCGTGATCGAGGGCACCATGACCAACCTGTTCCTTGTCCGGGCCGGACGGCTCGTGACCCCCGATCTGTCCGAGTCCGGCGTCCTCGGGATCATGCGCGGGCTTTGCATCGAGGCGGCGGCGCGCGTCGGCCTGGAGACGGAGATCCGGACGGTGGACCTCGCCGAGATGTATACCGCCGAGACCGCCTTCGTGTGCAACAGCCTCGTGGGTGTCTGGCCCATCCGCGAGTTGCAGGGCGAAGGGGCACGCCGCTACGCGGCTTGCGATCTGTTGACTGGGGTGACGGCAGCGATGGGGCCCGACGCCATCGGCGGGACGTAAGGTGGCGGGACAGGGGCGTCGGCGGTGGGGCATGTTCGTCGCGCTCCTTTTCATCGGCCTTGGCATCGGTGCCGCTTGGCTCTGGAAGGAACTACAAAAACACCTGGACCGACCGCTGCAATTGGCCGGGACCAGCGTCCACTACACCGTGGTACCCGGCGCCAGCATCGGATCGATCTCCCGCGATCTGGCCCTGGCCGACATCCTCACGGGGCGCGGATATCTTGTCATCGCGGCGCGCCTCTCAGGCAAGGCCGGCCGCATTCAGGCCGGCGAGTATGCGCTCACACAAGGCCTCACGCCGCGCCGTCTCCTCGACCGGATGGTAGAGGGGCGTGTGGTGCAACATCGCTTGACGCTCATCGAAGGTTGGAGCTTCGAGGCCGTCCGTTCGGCGCTCGCTGCTCATCCAAAGGTGAAACAGACGCTCGGTGGCCTCAGCCGTGGCGAGGTGATGGCGCGTGTCTACGGGAATGCAAGGGATCCGGAAGGGCTGTTTTACCCCGATACCTACCGTTTCCCCGCCAGGACGAGCGATGTGGCGATCCTGCGGATGGCCGAGAAGCGCATGGCCCGGAAGCTCGCCCGCGCCTGGGCGCGGCGGGCACCGGGCTTACCGTATCGAAGGCCCTACGAGGCCCTCGTCCTAGCGTCGATCATCGAAAAGGAAACCACGGCCGCCGCCGAACGGCCGGCGATCGCCGGGGTGTTCGTGCGCCGTCTGCAACGGGGCATGCCGCTCCAGACCGATCCCTCGGTGATCTACGCGCTCGGTGTCCGTTTCGACGGCGATCTCCGGCGTAGCGATCTCGACATCGAAAGCCCCTACAATACCTACCGACACGCCGGCCTGCCGCCAACCCCGATCGCGATGCCCGGCGAGGCGTCGCTCCACGCCGCCCTCCATCCAGCCGCCGGCGACACCCTCTACTTCGTGGCCAAGGGCGATGGCCACCACCACTTCTCGGCCACGCTCGAAGAACATAATAAGGCGGTGGACATCTACCAGTCTCAGGGAGTCCGTGGGAGCCGATGACTGGTAGCGGTACCGGTACTACCCGGGGACGGTTCGTGACCGTTGAAGGCATCGAGGGCGTCGGCAAGAGCACCCAGGCGGATCTCATCGCGCGATATCTCCGGGATGCCGGTCTTCGGGTGGTCGAGACTCGTGAACCGGGCGGGACCGAGGTCGGGGAAGGGATCCGCGAGGTCCTGCTGCGGCCGGCGCCGATGCCCATGCACGCGGAGACGGAGGTGCTCCTGATGTTCGCGGCGCGCGCCGAGCACATCGCCCGCGTGGTCGCGCCCGCACTGGCGGGTGGGGCCTGGGTGGTCTGCGATCGCTTTACCGACGCGAGCTATGCCTACCAGGGCGGGGGACGGGGGATCCCGCCGGCCCGCATCGCGGTGCTCGAGGACTTCGTTCAAGGAAAATTGATGCCGGATCTGACCATCCTGCTGGATGCCCCCCTCGACGTGGCCCTGGCCCGGACACGCGGGCGCGGGCGGGCCGATCGCTTCGAGCTCGAAGGGCCGGGGTTCTTCGAGGCCGTCCGGGCTGCCTATTTGGAGCGGGCCCGGCGGGACCCGAGACGCATTCGGGTGATCGACGCGAGCCTCACGATGGATGAGGTCGCGGCGGCCATCCGCAACGAGCTCGCCAGGCTCTCGATATGAGCCCCCCGTTCCCCTGGCAAGCGGCGCAGTGGGAGCGCCTGTGGCACGCGCGCCATACGGACCATATGCCGCATGCGCTCCTCCTGAGCGGCCTCCGCGGGCGGGGCGTCTCCGAGTTTGCCCGCCGGTTGTCGGCGGCGCTCCTCTGCCCCTCGCCCCTGCCGGACGGGGCGCCGTGCGGCCGCTGTCGGAGTTGTGCGCTCCACGACGCCGGCAATCACCCGGAGCTCATGGTGATGGCACCCGAGGCGGTGGGCAAGGCCATCAAGGTCGATCAAATCCGCGAGTTAATGGATTTCGTATCTCTCAAACCCGTATTCGGTGCCTTCAAGGTCGCGCTCGTGGACCCCGCGGAGGCCATGAACCGCCAGGCCGCCAACGCATTGTTGAAAACGCTGGAAGAACCGCCACCCCGGACGGTCCTCGCCCTATGCGCCGAACGCCGGGCATCACTCCCCTTGACCGTCCAGAGCCGCTGCCAGCGCGTGGATTTCCCTCCGGTAGCCGCCGAGGCGGCCGGCGCCTGGCTGCGGGCGCGTCTCCCGGAGGCGCCCGATCTCGGGTCCCTCATGGCGCTCTACGACCACGCCCCCTTGGCCGTGTTGTCGGCGCACGAGAGCGGTGACCTCGCGCTTCGCGACGACCTCATCGGGGATCTGGAGCACCTGGCGCTGGGTCAGGCCGATCCCATCGAGGTGGCGGCTCGCTGGTCCACCCTCGACACGCCGGCCGTGTTCCTGTGGCTCGTGAAGCTCGTAGGGGACCTCATCGCCGTGAAATCCGGCGCAAGCACCGGCAGGGTGTCCAATCGCGATCGCGCACAGCGCCTCGCGGACCTCGCACATCCGCGTCGCCTGGTCCAGCTCTTTGCCTGTTACGACCAGCTCTTGCGCGATCGCCAATATCTGCAGATCGCAGGTGGTGTCCCGGCCATCAATTTTCTCGAGGCGTTCGCGATCACCTGGGCGTTGTCCAAGGGATCATTTATTTAGCTTGAAGCGCGCCGCCTCGTCGGACCCACCCGTGGCGTTGCCGGCGCTGTAGGAATGGGCGCCGACACCGGCGAGCCTGCCCCCATCCACCACCAGGTATTCGTTGCGGATGGGGCGGCCTTCGAACCAGCACTCCAAGGATGTCACGCGTACCGGCCGCGTAGCGCGCTTGCGCCGAGAGACTGGTGCCCGAGATGTGCGGGGTCATACCGTGGTGAGGCATGGTGCGCCACGGGTTGTCCCCCGGCGGCGGCTGCGGAAACCACACATCCCCGGCGTAACCGGCGAGCCGGCCGCTCTCGAGCGCACGGGCGATCGCCTCGCGATCGCAGATCTTGCCGCGTGCGGTGTTGACGATGTAGGCACCGCGCTTCATCTTGTCGAGCAGCGCCTCGTTGAAGAGATGCTCGGTCTCCGGGTGCAGCGGGCAGTTGATGGTGACCACATCGCAGACCCGGACCAGCGATTCGACGTTCGCATGGAAGGTAAGGCCCAATTCCCCTTCGATGTCCGGGGAGAGACGATGACGATCGGTGTAGTGGAGCTTGACATCGAAAGGTTTGAGCCTGCGCAGCACGGCGAGGCCGATGCGCCCGGCCGCCACGGTCCCGACCACCATGCCTTCCAGGTCGTAGGAACGCGCGACGCAGTCGGCGATGTTCCAGCCCCGGTCGATCACCCATTGATAAGACGGGAGGTAATTCCGCACCAGCGAGAGGATCATCATCACCACGTGCTCGGCGACGCTGATGCTGTTGCAATACGTCACCTCGGCCACCGTGATCCCGTGTTCGATCGCCGCCTGCAGATCGGTATGATCCGAACCGATGCCGGCGGTGACGATGAGCTTGAGCTTCGGTGACTTGGCGATGCGAGCCACGGTCATGTATGCAGGCCAGAACGGCTGCGAGATCACGATGTCCGCGTCCGGCAGCTCCCGCTCCAGGAGCGAGTCCGGACCGTCCTTGTCCGAGGTGACGACCAGCTTGTGACCGTTGTTCTCTAGGAACTGACGCAAGCCGAGCGCACCCGAGACGCTGCCCAGCAACTGACCGGGCTGGAAATCGATGCCCTTCGGAGAAGGTAGGCTCTGCCCATCGGGATAGCGTTCGAGCTTGGGGACATCATCGCGGGCGTAGGATTTCGGGTAGCCGGTGACGGGATCGTCGTAGAGCACACACACAACCTTGGCCATGATTGGACCTCCTCTGGTCTTAGGATCGTTGAAGACGTCAGCGGCTAGGCCCGTCGTCCGTACCGACGCGGCCGGGAACTCGTGATCCTGGTGCAAAAGGCCGGTCAGTCCAATCGTTTGTTTGGATGAGTCAATCTGCGGGGCTTATCAGCGTGTCGAAGCGGCTCTGGAGATCGAGGCCCGCGAATACCTCCCAGACCGCGGCGATGAGCGGGGGGGGCGGCTCGTGGCCGAGCGCGACGAGCCCGATGGGCCGGGACAGCTCCGGGGACAGGGCGATCGCGGTGACCTCCTCGCGCATGTCGAGGAGGAACAGGATGCTGTGGGGCACGATGGTGTAGAGTCCGGCGCAGCGAACGTGCGAATAGAGCGCGAAGGCGGAGTCGGTCTCGACCGCGACATGCGGTGCAGTCCCCGCCTGCCGAAAGGCCGCATCGATGATGCGGCGGTTCTGCATATTGGGGGTGAGCAGACAAAGCGGCAGCTCGGCGGCCTCCGACCAAGTCATCGTCGCACGTCCGGGAATGGCCCCACGGTTCGGTGCCAGCAACAGGTAACGCTCTCGGTATAAGGCGAGGACCCGGAAACCACCCAGCCGTTGGTCTTCCAGGTAGGTGACGCCAAGGTCCAGCTCGAAGCCGTCGAGCCGGCGGATGATCTCCTCGGCAGCAAGCGAGAAGACCGCCTGGTGGATGCCGGGATGGGCCGCGCGGCTCTGTGAAGTCAGCAGCGGGACGACGGGCATCGTGGTGGGGATGGCGCCGATGCGCAAGGTCCCCGTGATCGAACCGCGCGAACACGCCGCCTCCTGCCGCAGCCCCTCCCAGTCGGCCAGGATGCGCTGCGCCCAGCCGAGGAGCCGCTCGCCTTCGGGGGTCAGGCCCTGGAAGCGCTGGTCACGGCGCACGATGGCGATACGGAGTTCCTCCTCCAAGTGCTGGATGCCTGCCGACAGGGCCGGTTGCGAGACGTGGCAAAGCTCGGCCGCGCGGGCGAAGTGGCGGGTCTTGGCCAGCGCTACGAGGTATTCGAGTTGGCGGATGAACATGGTTCCCCGAGCGCAGGAGATGTTTTCACCAACTCTCGGTCGAAGAATGCCCGATAGGGGCGTCGCTTCGAGGGCGTCCTGATGATATGCCGGCGCTTGCGCCCGTCGGACCACTTCAGGAACCGCCGGACCTTCCCTTTCTTGATCTGTTTGGGCGTATCGACATGGATCGGATAGCCTGGCCAGGAAATGATGTTCTGCGGTGCGCGCAGCATCGTGCCCTGGATGCGCAGTCGCAAACCCCTCGGGTGCGTGTCGAACCGGAGCCGGACGAGCCGCGGGCGCAACTCCTGGGTGATGGTCTACGACAGTCCCCGCCCATCGGTCGCGGTCAGCCGGACCTCCAGGAAGCTCGTCGTCGTTGCCGGCAGGTCTTCCGGGGCGGGGGTCACGATGACCATACCGTTCCCCGCCGTCGGGTCGAGGAAGGGGTGGGTGTGGGTGTCATGGTGCAGGCGCACGCTCCAGCGCAGCGCGGGATCGGGCAGTACCAGGCCCGTCTCGTCCACGGCGTGTCCGCTCAGGGTGATGGCTTGCCCGACCCGAAAGCGCGTGCCCGGTGCGGGGGAGGTGATGCGAACCTCGGGTGGGGAGTGTCCCGGATCGATACGGACCGAGGTCGTGTCGCTGCCGCCGCGGCCATCGTCCACGCGCAGCCTGGCGATGAAGGTACCGGCCGTTCCGTAGACATGCGCGGTCGCTGGCGCCGATGGGCGGCGTCCCGTCGCCGAAATCCCATTCGAAGGCTAACGGTGGCCATCCGGGTCACTGCTCTCATTTCCGCTGAAGGCAACCGGGAGCGGGACCGGGCCATTCGTCGGCGTCGCGTTTCCGACCGCCGCCGGGGCGCGGTTGGCGGAGCCGATGAAGGCGATGCGGCGCACCTGGCCGCCGTGAAAAGTGGTGTAATAAAGCGCCTGGGTGCCCTCGTGCGGGCCGAAGATGACGGTGACGGGGCTATCGAGTTCGGTGGCGAACGGAGTTGCGGTATCGGATGGCGACAGGGAAAAGATCCTGCCACAGACAAAATCGCTGAAGAGATACGCCCCTTCGAGCTCGGCCGGCCACACGCCGGCCGGGACGAACGCGCCACCGGTGATGGAGGAACAGCCGGCGAAGATAGGGTCGGTAGCCGAATGACTGTAGGCAAATATCGGGTTCGTCATGTCGGCAGGCGGCTTCTCACAATCTGTTTCCGAGCCGGTGCGACAATGCCCTTCCCGCACGTTCCATCCGTAATCGGCCCCGGCCTGGCCCACATCGATCTCTTCCCATGTATTCTGACCGACGTCGTTGATATAGAACCGGGTCCCGGCCGCGTTGGGGTCGAATGCCATGCGGAAGGGATTGCGTAGCCCGAAGGCAAAGATCTCCTGGCATTTGTTGCCCGGGGCGGTTTGGCCGGAGACATTGCAGCGCGCACTATCCGGCCCGACAAATGGGTTGCCGAGCGGGATCTCGCCGGTCGAGGTGATGCGCAACACCTTGCCTACGAGGACATGCGGATCGCGCGCGGCATCGTTCAAGGCGGCGCAACCAACGGGAGGGGCATAGTCGCACCCGCCGTCGCCGACGCTGATGTACAAGAAGCCGTCTTTGCCGAAATGCAGATCTCCAGCGTGGTGAAAAGGACTTGGCGAAGGCATGTTGTCGACCAGGACGAATTCGTCGCTGAGGACATTGCCTTCGGACAAGACGAAGCGCGACACGGTTGACGCACGAGCCTGCGTTCCCGGCGGTATAGTAAAGATACACGTAAGGCGTGACTGCAAACCCCGGATCGACCGCGACGCCCAGGAGCCCGCGCTCCCGTTCGGTGCAGATCCTTCCTGTCAGATCCAGCGCCGGAGTGGGCGACAGCACGCCGTTCTGATAGACCCACAATCGACCGGGCTGCACCGCGATCAACAAACGACCCTCCGGTGTAAAGGCCAAGGCGGTGGGAGACGCGACGTCCGCGACGGCGGTGTCGCTGAAACCCGGGGGCAAGGTGATACCTTCGACCTTCGATGCCGCTCCGAGGAGGAGCAGACCGCTCAGCAAAACCCCCGATAGGTCTGTGCATTTTCTCACGGCATCGTCACGATAACTCGACCTCCCGTCGCTCGCGACGTTTTCTTCATAGGCTCGGTGCCGACGATCAGCGCTGCGTCGCGGTCAGGCGATAGACGTTCCCATCGAGCGCCGTCACGAACAAGACGCCGGTCTCGCTCTCGCCGAAGGAGCTGATCGGGAGGTCCGTCTCGGCCATCAAGACCTTGCGCTGCCGCGCCGCGCCCTCCGCGACCACGGACCAGATCTCCCCGGAGCAGACATCGGAGAAGAGATAGGCCCCGCGCAGGCCCTCGATCGGCCCGCGGTACACATAGCCACCGATCACGGCGCAGCCCTCCGAGTGGTCGTAGACCGTGAGCGGGGCTTGTTTACCGGCCCGGTTGCAATCACTCGGCGGTTGGAAACACGCGTCGCCCTCCAGGAGCCGCCAGCCGAAGTTGACGGCACGCCCCCCGCCGCTCGCCTCTGTCGCCCGGTCCACCTCCTCGAAGCGGCCCTGGCCGACGTCCCCGATCCAGAGATCACCGGTCCGCCGGTCGAACGAAAACCGAAACGGGTTGCGTAATCCGAGCGACCAGATCTCGCGTTGGAAGGTCGTGCTCGTCGCATGGGGGTTGGTCGGGGGAATTCGGTAGGCGAGCCCGCCCGAGCGGCCATCCACGTCGATCCTGAGGAGCTTCCCGAGCCGACTGGTCCGCGACTGGGCGTTGTTGTCCGGATCGCCGCCCCCTCCCCCATCGCCGGTGGCGATGTAGAGCAGCCCGTCTCGCCCGAACGCCAGCATCCCGCCATTATGGTTCGCATGCCTCCGGTGGGGGACCCGCAAGAGGCGACGGAACGAGCCCGGCAGCGCCCGGTCGCGGTTCCTCGCGCCCGCGCGCATCTCGGCGATGACGAGGTCGCCGCTGGCTCGCTCGGTGAAGAAGAGATAGAACTTGCGGTTCCTCGCGTGCTTGGGATGGAAGGCGAGACCGAGGAGGCCGCGCTCTCCTCCCGACAGGACCCTCGACTGCAGATCGAGGAACGGAAGGGGCAGGACCTGGCCGCGTTTCCAGATCTTGATGATCCCGCGTTGCTCGACGATGAACAGTCGCCCCGATCCGTCACCGGCATTCGTCAAAAATATGGGATCGATGAACCCCGTCATCACGGTCACGAGCCCCACCTCGACCCGGGAGAAGTCCGGGGCACGAGCCCTCGTGCCGGATGCGAGTGCCCCGGGTTCAGTGAGTGGGGCGGCTCGCGCGGGGCAGACGCAAGCGAGCACGAGGGCCGCGACCGTCGCCAGGGCCATTCGAAGACCGCGGGGGATCCTACCCATCGGCCCGGATCCGCCCTTCGAGCAACGCAGGGCGGTGCCAGCGTGGGAGCACCGGCCCCGGCCATCCGCCTCGATGTTCTGAAGCAGGCGCCCCGTCATGGGCCTTCAAGACCGATGGCCGCCGTCGCCCGTTGCCCGGCGGCGCCGTGCTTCGCCAAATAGGCGCCATAGGCGCGGCGAAGTCCCTCGCGCAACCCGATCCTCGGGCGCCACCCGAGCGCTTGCAAACGCCTCACGTCCAGGAGCTTTCGCGGGGTGCCGTCGGGCTTGTCCGGATCCCACCGGATCTCGGCCCGGCATCCGACCACACTCCGTACCAGCTCGGCTAACTCGCGGATAGAAAGGTCCTCCCCGCAGCCGATGTTGACGAGGGGTGGAACCGCGGGTCCGGGACAGAGGAGCGGATCGAAGGTCTCATCGGGCAGGCCCATCACGAAGACACAGGCCGCGGCCGCATCGTCGCTGTACAGGAACTCCCGCCGCGGCGTGCCGCTGCCCCACACGATCACCTCCCGCTCCCCTTGCACCCGGGCCTCGTGCATCTTGCGGATCAGCGCCGGGAGGACGTGCGAGGTCTCGAGATCGTAGTGGTCCCCCGGGCCGTAGAGGTTGGCGGGCATGACGGCCAGATAGCGCGTTCCATACTGGCGGTTGTAGGCCCAACACAACTCGATCCCCGCGATCTTGGCGATGGCATAGGGCCGGTTGGTCGGCTCCAGCGGACCGCTCAAGAGCGACTCCTCCTGCATGGGCTGGCGGCAGTCGCGCGGATAGATGCAGGACGAGCCGAGAAACAAGAGGCGCTTCACGCCGGCGCGACAGGCTGCGTCGATGACATGGGTCTCGATCGATAGGTTCTCGCGGATGAAGTCGGCGGGATACGTGGCGTTCGCCAGGATCCCCCCGACCTTGGCCGCGGCCAGGAACACGTGCTCGGGCCGCTCGCGGGTGAAGAAGTCGCGCACCGCCCCCGCATCGCCGAGATCGAGCTCGGCATGGGCACGCGTCACGAGGTTCTCGAAACCCGCGGCCCGGAGACCACGTACCAGCGCCGAGCCCAGAAGACCTCGGTGCCCGGCGACGTAGACCTTGGCGCCGGGCGCCATGCCGGCCCGATTACTCATGCGGGGCATAAACCGGATAGCCGCTCGACTTCACCAGGTGATCGCGCTCGGCCTCCCGAAGGTCCGCCCCGAACATCTCCGCGACCAGCGCCTCGAAACCGATGCGCGGTCTCCAGCCGAGCCGGGCCCTGGCCTTGGAGGCATCCCCGAGGAGAGTGTCGACCTCGGTCGGGCGGAGGTAGCGCGGATCGATCCGAACCAAGGTTCGTCCCTTCGCCGGCTGCCCCGCGAGAGTCCCGCCAACGGCCACCGCCACCTCGTTCGGGCCGCTCCCGCGCCATTCGATCTCGATCCCCGCCACCCGGAAGGCCTGCTCTACGAACTCGCGCACCGAGTGCTGCTCGCCGCTCGCGATCACATAGTCATCCGGCCCTTCCTGCTGCAGCATGAGCCATATGGCCTCTACGTAGTCGCGCGCATGCCCCCAGTCGCGCCGCGCATCCAGGTTGCCCAAATGGAGCTGGTCCTGGAAGCCGAGCTTGACGCGCGCCACCGCGCGGGTGATCTTGCGCGTCACGAAGGTCTCGCCGCGCAGCGGCGACTCGTGGTTGAAGAGGATCCCGTTGCAGGCGTACAGGCCATAGGCCTCGCGGTAGTTGATCGTGATCCAGTACCCGAAAAGCTTGGCGGCGGCATAGGGAGAGCGCGGGTAGAAGGGGGTGCTCTCGCGCTGCGGGACCTCCTGCACCTTGCCGTACAGCTCGGAGGTCGAGGCCTGGTAGAAGCGTACTTGATGATCCAGCCCGAGCACCCGGATCGCCTCCAGGAGCCTGAGCGTGCCGAGCGCGTCGGCGTTGGCCGTGTACTCGGGGGTCTCGAAGGACACCGCCACGTGGCTTTGCGCGGCCAGATTGTAGATCTCGTCCGGCTGCACCTGCTGGATGATGCGCAGGAGGCAGGCGGAATCGGTGAGATCGCCGTAGTGAAGGATGAAGCTAGGGGCGGGCTCGTGGGGGTCCTGGTACAGGTGATCGATGCGATGGGTGTGGAACAGCGACACCCGACGCTTGACGCCGTGTACGGTGTACCCCTTGCCCAGCAAGAACTCCGACAGGTAGGCGCCGTCCTGGCCGGTCACCCCCGTGATCAACGCCTTTTTCATCCCCCCTCCCTATGTGTCAATTCTGTCAATGGTCGCCCCGAGGTTTCCACCCCCTTCGTCCAGAGTCGGATTATAGGGACTCCCACCCCGGCCGCGTCAACTTGCGATGCACCGAGCCCCCGTATGAGGCCAGGACGATCTTTTAACAAAGGACCGCCGGTAGGCTAACTTGGATAGCCCGAAGCTCTGGGCGTAACTGCCTAAGAGGCCTCGCTCCGGGAGGGGCCGCCAAGAGGGCATAGCGGGGTGTCACCTCATCCTCGGTTTGAGAGGACTCAGACTCGCCGATAGGCACGGCTGCTAGCGAACCGGCCGCTCTTGTGGACAATGCGCCTGTGCCACACGGGGGCGCTTGCCATGCGGTTGTCAGACGCGGCACCTCATCCTGCGGTCAATACCGACAGATTTCAAGGAAGAGCAACCCTCAGGGACGATGGACAAGGCGGTTCAGCCTGCGCCGGCGGCAAGGCGCCTACGCTACGAGCGGCGGCGTCCCGAAGAAACCACCCTCTACCACTTGGTAGAAGAACACCTCGAGGCCTTCTTGGCCCAAGTCGAGCTTGAGAACGGGGCAGGCCAGTCTCGCCTACGCCGATTCATAGTTTTTCATAATTCATCATCGAAACTTCATTCTTCTTGAAAGCACCTTCATCGGGAGGTGGCTAAAGTCTTAATCAAGTCGTGCAGCATGTGCGACGAACATGATCTTAGTAATGCACCCGGTCCAAGCGACCGGACTTTCAACACAGAGGTCTATATGAAAAACACTGCATATCCAATCAACATCGGTGTCGCCAGCGAAACTCGCAAACACCCGGTTCAAATGGCCCGACTGTCAACCAAATCTGGAGAGAAGTCACTACTATGAGGCGCACAAACATCAAGCACAATTCGGGTGTTAAGGTATTGAAATTCGCAGGAAGACGGACATGAACTACACACACCGGTACGTACGCGCGGCCGCCCTGGCCGCGGTCTTCATGACGGGCGCGCTCGGCGCAGGCCAGGCGATGGCTTTCGGCACGCCGGGCTACCTCATTTACGTCGAGGGCCCCAACGGCGGCCAGATCGAGCCGGGCGGCGGCGCCCTTCCATTTCCGGAAGGGGCCTGCGGCATGCGCCTCAAAAACGACATCCTTCTGGCATGGCACTGGCACTCGGGTGACGTTGAGCCGACCGGAGATCTGGAACTCGAGAATAACGGCTGGATTGCCCCGGACAACGAGCTCCAGGTCGTGATCGAGTTTACCGGCCCGTTCGCCGACGACTGCGACGGGCCTTATGTCTTCCACGCCCCGGCTCCGCCGAATAGCGAGCCGCCACCGGGAGCGGTGGCCCTGTCCGTGCAGTTCGTCTCCCCGGACGAGGTGGAGTTCCTCGACGAAAACTTCCACGTGTTCGAGCCGCCCGAACCGCCGGAGCATCGAGAACCGCCCGATGATCCGGAGCAAGATTTCTGTGAGCAGGTGACCGTGGCCTGCGAGAACCCGGACTCGTACTTGTTGGACCCTTGCAGCTTGTGGTGGTGGACCGACCTCTGTGATTCAGCGGAGGGCCTGAGCCGTCTCGCGCTGGCCGCGCGTCAAGTCGTGGAGCCCGTGATCCTAGGGCTGAGCGGCCTGCAAGGTAACTCCTCCGACGCCGCCCCGCTGCGTGGGGCCCTGCTGCGCGCCGCGAAGGGCCTCGCGTTCGTCGGGCCGATCGATGACGCACGAGACGACCTGGTCCGCCGCGCGGTCGGACAGGTGAGGCAGCGCCAATCGTTGCACGCCCTGTCACGAACTGCGGTTGCTACGAGTCTCGGTAGCCTCGGCCTGCGCCAGTGCCACGACCGGATCGATAGCGCGCTACGCCTCGCTCAGGCGAGTCCCACCCCACACGCGGCGCTGCGCGATCAGAGCCGGCGTGCCGCCGCAAGCTGCAAGGCCGCCGCGCAGACGCTCTCTGACGCGGAGTCGGCTGCGATGCGCTTCACGATCGGATTGCGCAACGAAGAGTAGATAGACGGACGGTCGGCGAGTGGAGGACGGCGACGGCCGTCCTCCTCTTCGCTCGCGGAGCCTTAGCCCAGGTTTAACACCGGCAAGAAAAAGATGATGCAGTACAAGGGATTAGGGATACAACACAGTGCGTATGGCACTACAAGGATGTTTTTTTGCGGTTAGACGACGAGTTTCTGGATCCCTCCGGGGGAAGGGGACAGTTCGAGAACATCATAGATCTGTCGTAGTCCAGGCTCGGCGAGGTGCTCTTGCGTACATGCAACACGCGCGCATCGCGTTGGCGGAAGGTCGCGGTGACCCGCTGTTGTACGGACAGCGTTTGACGTAAGCCAGCCCAGCTCTGATGGATCCCCGCTGCCTCAGACGCCGGCGGATGCACTGGACGAACTGGTAGGCCAAGACGGAGATGAAGAGTGTCCGTCGGTGCGTCGCTCTTTGGAATGGAAGATCGGTCGTAGACCAAGCTCGGACTTCAAGCTTCGAAAGACGGCTTCCAAATCGGTCAGCATCGTGTAGGTTTCCCAGAGGGTGGCCTCATCCCAATGGATTTCGTTGGTGCGCAAGCAATAGACCCCCGGATGGGTGAGCATCGTGCCGGCCGCACTCGCCACCGAGCGGATGCCCACGCGAAAGAACGAAGAGAACGCTTTGAGATGTTGCGGCAACCGGTCGAGCAGACCAGCGATGAGGGAAGGAATTGGTACACAATTTTCACGAAGTCGCCATCGTTCAGACTCCGTGACAAATCAACACATGACATTATACTTACCTACATGATCTGGCGCAAGTATTTTGGTCTGACAAAGTAGAACTAACCAGGCTGTTTGTAAGACATCAGGACAACACGGGCGACAGAGGCGAGCGCGCTTGACAAGCTGAGCGCACAAGGATAAGATTTACCTCGATCGTGTAAAATGCTTGATACCGTAAATGTATTGTTGGCGCCATGGAATGAACCCAAATGCTCGAAGGTGAGCGACGAAAGATTCACGGTTGTGAACGTTTCACTCCTGCGAACTATCGAGGTATCCCACAGACCGACGCGCCCAAGCTCGTAAATGACATTGGATAAATTAACTGACAAACTAAAAAATATAGATCGAAAGCTATTTGATAAATTTAGCCATTTATATTATGCGTCGTTAGCATACCTAGGTATAAAAGTATTGGATATTACATTTACTTCTTTATACCTTCACGAACAAAATAATCTTAATGCGGAGGCTAATGATCTTGCTAGACATTTGATGGAACAATTTGGCATTAATGCTGGGTTGATAATAAAAAATGTTCCTATGGCCGCAATTATTCTAGGAGGGGCATACATGCTGAATAAACTAAGTCCTAAACTTGGATTAAGCAAACATCTCGGCTCTATTGTGGTATACGGCATCAGTTTACTTACCGTACCAGTTGCGATAAATAATGTGGCAGTCTATTTCGGCTACGGACGAATCTAATGTATAACAGGGCAAGTTTCAGCGTTAATTGAACAGTTGTTTGACATCGACGTGACAAAGTTTCAGCGTTAATTGAACGCTCATGGCTTCCCCTGAAATGGTTTGTTGGGACGAAGGTAAGGTACCTCGCGAAGCAATGGCTGGTGATGGGGGTCGCGGCGGCGCATGGCGTAGAAGCGGATGC
>JALZID010000197.1 GCA_030860485.1 Pseudomonadota bacterium
CCCAACACTTTCTCGTCGGCGGCGACTGGGGTCGGGAGAACGAGGTGAACTCGCACCGCTATCGGATCGAAGCGCGGTACGAAGGAACGAGCCTGGACCGGCACGGCTTCCTCCTCGACATCAGCGACATCGACGAGAGGTTGGACGGCCTGGTGAATCGCTACCGGGACCGCACCCTCAACGAGCTACCCGAGTTCGAGGGGCTGAACCCGAGTGTCGAGAACTTCGCGCAGATCGTGAGCGACCTCCTGCTCGTGACGACGCCCAATATTAGGGCTCTGGAGGTCACGATCTGGGAGGACGACAACGCCAGCGCCGCTTACCGGCGCCCGCTCGACGCCGGGTCTCGGCCTGAGAGTTTGTGAAAAAACTTAGAAAGGCTGAAATTTAACGATGCTCGGCTGCTCTGTCCTGCGGATATCGCCGCCCTGCAACGCCTGCCGCGTACCCGTTGGTGCGGCTCTCCGCGCCGCGCGGGCTTATCCCGCCCGAGGCGGCGTCCGAGATGCGGCAATGGAAGTACAGAGGAGCGCGGCATCGCTGTATAAGGCTCACGGCGGCGTTCCCATCTTATCCGTAATGAGGCCTGTTTATGAGCGTGCTTTTCCGCTCACTACCGCCAACTCCTTTCTCCCCATGCTGCGATAACGGTTCCCTCTGCTCAGCAGGCGCTCGAAATAGCCGATGCTCGTCCCGAGCCCTTCCTCCAACTCGACTTTTGGTTCCCAACCGAGATGTGCTTTTGCTAGGCTGATATCGGGACAGCGCTGTATCGGGTCATCGCTTGGCAGGGGATGGAATTGGATCTTCGATCTGGAGCCGGTGAGTTGGATCGTTTTCTGCGCAAGCTCGAGGATCGTGAGCTCGCGTGGGTTGCCAAGGTTGGCCGGACCGGAGAAACCGTTGGCAGCCGCCATCAGCCGCACCAGCGCTTCGATTAGATCGGAGACGAAGCAGAACGAGCGGGTCTGGCGGCCGTCGCCGAAGACCGTCATCGGCTCATTCTTAAACTAATGCCCCCGAGCAAATTCGCAAGACCATCCACAGGTGTGTCACAACCCCGTCGCGGGTCAAAGAGGAGACCTGGCTGGTCTTGGTGGGGATGCAGACCTGTTGCCATCGGTCGGTCCTGGCAATGCTGGTCGGTATCGACATCGACGCGCGTCACTGCGACAAAATCTTCTTCTTTCGAGCGTCGAACTCCTCTTGGGTGATGACTTTTCAGCCAAGAGCGCCGTGAGTTCTTGAGTTCGGAATATACGTCGCGCCGGCTGTGTCGCGCCAAGGACGGCTCCACCCGATCAGAGCACTCCCCCCTCTCCCTCGGGGCACCGGCCCACCCTGATCTACGATGGGCGGCTTGAACCCCTGCACCTCCCCGCTCCGGCGACCCCTTCCGACGCCGCCGCCAGTCGCCTTCGCCCACGCCCCCCATTGACCCCTTCCCGCTCCTTGACCATACTGCATCACGAGCCCAAGCCCGGGGTCCGAGCGAGGAAATCAGCCCATGACCGACGCGCCGAGCCATCCACCAGTTGGCCATCACGGTCCCCGGCGCCTTACAATCTCCAGGGTGCGCCCTGAATCCAGCGGTTCAGTTCAACCGCCAATACATAGAATCTATGCATCGTGCATCGTTCTTTAGGACGCCTTTCCCAGTGAACACCTTATCATTGCGCGCCTACCACATGAGAATCAAAACAACGCGAACCCTTGAATGGACGAGTACTTGAAGTTACCTCGCAACAAAGGAAACGCTAATGGTGATGCCTGACGTCGGCCCCTTGGCAGAGCTTCTTCAGATTCCCCCTGAATACTACGAATACGCGGTAAAGCAGTCTATTGGTACGTGGCGGGCTCGGAAAAAAGACAAGGAGCGACTAGAGCGTGAACACTTAAAGGGGACTGTCGCGCGGCTGCACAAGACCGGCGTAATTGCAGCCTTTCTCTACAAGTATTACGACCTTGATCCCGCCGAGTCGGCTACCTTGTTTAAGCTGGCCGGGTGGACTTATCCAATATATGTCGAACCAAACTGGGTGGGAAGGCTCGAAGATGACAGAGTCCTCGAACGACCCTTGGAGAGAGACGAGTACCGGATCGAAGAAGAGGACTCCTTTAATAAGGCGAAGGCTGAGTATCTAGACTATCTGAAAACGATGGAGCGGGTACGGTATGATGGCCAGACGTTTCGCCTAATCGAAATATTGTCGAACGACAGTGGATTCAGGCTTCGGTGTGGTCCTGGGTCGTATTTCAATTACCTGGCTACTTGTGAGAGTCTGGCGGACGAACTTGTCCTGCAATTGCACCAGAATAAGGTTGAAGACAAACGGGCGTTCTCTGATCACGCCCACGTAAAACAAAACGTGCAGCTGTTCGAGAACATTAAGAAGAGCCTCCCTAACAGAAGTTTATTCGCGCCTACTTTAGACAAACTGGGCAGGGTTGCCGGGAGAGACTCAAAGATCGGGCTAAACATCTTTTTTGCACTGCGCACGGCGGATGTCCCGGTATGCTTTCTTTACCACCGCGGAAAGAACGTGGCCGAATACCCTGACATTAACCATGTCATGCCGGCAGGAACATTTCAGCATGACGGACGCGCAAGCCTCGCATACGACCAGTATGATAAAGCTTACTCGGTAAAGTACAAGGTGCTGTCGGAGTTCTGGGAAGAGTGCTTCGAAGGAAAAGATTTTCAGGCGCAACGCAAGATGCTTTACGGAGGTCGGATCGATTTCGACGAGGCGAAAATACCAAACCAAAACCTGTGCCCAATTGTTGATTTGCTGGGGCTCTTGGAAAAGAGAAAGGCATTCATATACGTAACAGGCCTTGGCCTCGACTTGCTTTCGGCCAAACCCGAACTGACCATCGCGCTAATAATCAACGACGAATCGTTCGCCAAGAAATACCATGACCATTGGAAGTTTAACTGGGAGTTTCAAGGCTTCGGTACAGAAAACCAAAACGCAGGAATTCATATTTGCTCTCTAAATGATACCAAGTCTATTAGGGCTCTCTTAAAACCTGGAATGGTCATACCAGCGGGCGCGATGGCGGTCGCACTTGGATTTAGGTTAATCCGTCAACTTAAAGCGGAAGGGCAGCTAGAATGGGACGTGCCAGAACTCTGATGGAACTCCGTTGTCTCGCCATTATATGATGCGTGTTCTATGCCCTGCCAAAACGTGACAAGAGATAGTCAAAGGCGCTGAGGCTTATGATGCCACACTTGCGTGTCCCAAGTGGCGCTGTCGTATTTGACCTAGGGAACGTGGTCCTTTTTTTTGACCACGGGATTACATGTAGAAGGCTCGCAAGCCATTATGGGTTGAAGGAAGAGTTTGTCTACCGGACGATATTTTCCGAGGGACATGAACGGAGGTTTGACTTAGGAGAGGTATCCCCGGAGCAATTTACTGAGAACTGTGCACGGAGTCTTGGGATCACCCTGGACCCGAAGGTGTTTAAGAGATTTTGGACGGAGATCTTTTGGGAGAATGAGGAGGTTATCGGTCTTTTGAAGGCGTTGCGAGACAGCGTGCGGCTTATCCTTCTATCCAACACAAATGTGTGGCATTTCGAGTACGCGAAAGAGCAGTTTGATTTGCTACACCTTTTCGATGACTTCGTTCTGTCGTTCACGTGCGGTTATTGCAAACCTGACAAACGGATTTTTGAACAGGCAATGAAGGCAGTTAGGGGCGCCAGTCCTGCTATCTATGTAGATGACATTCCTGAGTATACGCAGGTAGCAACGGAAATGGGTTTTGAAGGGATCCAGTTTTCTGGATCCGGAGACTTAAGGAGCCGATTACACGACCTTAGGCTAGTTGATAAGATTGATAAGATTAGCGATCAAGCTTAAGGCCGTGTCGGTAAAGCCACCCAACTTACGCCTTGAGGGTGACTGTCAAAAGCGCTCTAAGGGCCACGGCGATCGAACCGAGTAACGGCGAGCGGGGGCGCTTCAGCGCGTTGAGATGTAGGGGGGTGCGGTTCTGCCAGCAACGATTGAGAATGCGGATGCACTTGAAGGCCGAGGCGCGCAACGCCGCTTGTTGCGAAACAGCCGTGGCGGATCAACGGCGTCACCGTCTGGCTCTGGCGTTCACCACAAAACAGTATTGCTACTACCTTATCGACAGACACCGCGGGGCGGGGTCGTCAAGCAGGTCCTCGGTACCTTGTTTCCCGGCGTCTTGATCACCGACTTCTTGGGTGCCTATAACGCCATCGAGGTCCTGGCCAAACAGCGCTGCTACTTTCATCCCTTCACCGAGCTCATCAAAGTCGACAAGCACAACCGCACCCTCGTGAAAACGCTTCCGTAAGACCCTCGCCCGTCTGCTCAAGGATCCCGATACGGCTCGGGGAACGGCGCCATGAGCTGGCGGATCTCGAGACCTACGCCCGCCGCAAAGCGAAACTTCATCAACGCCTTGATGAGCTCATCGACTCCTCCTTTGACGATGCCGATGCCAAGCGCCTCCTCAAACGCCTGCGGCGCCATCGCCAGGAGATGTTCACCTTTCTCCACTACGACCAGGTCAGTCCCTACAACAACCACGCCGAACAACAGATGCGCCCGGCCGTCATCACCCGCAAGATCAGTCAACAGAACCGCTCGGCGGACGACGCCAAGGCCCACGCTATCCTGATGAGCCTATTCCGTTCCGCACAGCTTCAAGAACTCAACCCTGTTGAGCATGTGCTGCGGCTGGCGCATACCACCCTCGAAGCGAAACCCACCCGCAAGCGCCTGCGAAGATTTCAAAAAGGGTGCCTGACAGTTTCAAAGGCCTAAAGTCATACAAGAATTAGAGCCTTAGCGAGATTGCCGTAGCCAACGTCTTGGCCCACGTCAGGCTGGAGGAAGCTCTCAACGATGTCGCCACGGTGAGGAAGTTCGTTGAGTTTCTTCTTTCGCACTTGGAGGCGAACATCCGATCCGAGGCAAAACTAGTCCTTGAAGAACTCGAGCTAGGCTATCGCCCAAAGACGCAGCGGATTGGACTCATTCTGCCACGGGCCCATGTTGATCTGATACCTGTTCCGCTGACTCGCGGTGGAGACCATGCTGTCACGAGCAGGCCTCGACCTCCCGGCGCCAGTGCGTGAGGTGCGAGCTGTACTGGAGTTGACCCCGTTTCGTGGACACTTCACCTTTTGGGAAGGAGGAGTCCACGATGTCGAAACGAAGAAGTGCATATCCGCCGGAGTTCCGGCGACAGATGGTCGAGTTGGTCCGGTCAGGCCG
>JALZID010000198.1 GCA_030860485.1 Pseudomonadota bacterium
ATCGACTACCTCGCCGGGAACGCACGACGCGCACACCCTAAACGGGATCGACAACGTGGGCGGCTGCAATTCGGTCTGGAGCCGATTTTCGCGAATCCTTAACTACATAACCTATGTACTGCAGCTATGCTCGATGCATCGCGGGGAATGCGGGGCGGGTACACGCAACGGAAGCAATCAAGCGTTTCCTGCGCAAGCTGTATTCTGGTACCGCTGATATGAAAGCCCAAGGCCGCTTGTTGCTCCTCATCGCCGCGTCCGCCTCTTTCTTCGTTGCCGTTCTCCATGTCGTGATAGTGATCATCGGTCCCTCGGCATATACGTTCTTTGGAGGAGGGCGGCTCGCCAGGCTCGCGGTCTCCGGATCGTTTTCCCCAGTTATTCAGACACTTTCTCTGGGGGCCCTCCACGCTCTCTTCGGCCTCTACGGAGTCTCCGGAGCAGGTGTCATCCGTCGGTTACCCCTTCTGACGGTCGGGTTATTCGCCATCGGCGGTATGTACGCATTCCGCGGCCTCTCCGCAATACCGCAGGGCCTCCAGATCGTCCAAGACCCCGATTCTCTCCCATTTCGGGTGCTCTTCTACTCGCTTGTGTCGTTAGCAACTGGTTGTGCGTACCTTGCAGGCGTAGTGAAGAGCTGGGGATGGCTTCAGCGCGACGAAGAAATGAATGCATGAGCGCCATGTGCAACCGAGTTTCACACCAGGTTTTCATCGTCGATCACGTGCAACAGCCGCTGCTGCAGACCCTCGTCCACCCCATGAGCGAGGTACGCACGGCCACCCCCGGCCTCCTGGACCGCTTAACGGCTCGCCGGCCCGGAGTCAAGCGCATCGCCAAACCGGCGCGCCTCCGATACGAGTGCGCCCACCGTGATGACAGACGATATTGGATAACCGGCCGCCTGTAAGGCACGTGCCGCCCAGGTATTGCAGGTGTTGAAGAGATGAAAGGTTCCGCGCGCCGGGTAAAACCGGCTATCGCCATAAAGCCCTCGCCTGAGGGGCACGGCGGCGTCTCTTCCCTCTCTCGCAAAACTCTCATCGATATAACCTACTAAGTGCTGGAAACCGTGCGAGGGCGGATTGAGTGCGATGATCTCGCGATAGGGAGCATAACGAGTGACGGGTCCGCTGAAACCGACTACATGCAATACGGTCCTGGTTGAGAGCAATAGGGCCTTAAGCGCATATCCCGAGCTGAAGCTTGAAGCCTGATAAAAGTCCCAATCACCCCAGCCAAACTCCAGATACTCGGCCTCCGGAAAATCTCGACGTTCGGGCATAAGGTCGCCCGGAATATCGGATGCTCTGATCGCGACACCGGCATGCCAGCGATCGACAAGCAGGAGAACCGATGCACTCGGTCCACGATGGGGAAGCGAATCGCTCGCTTCTTCGACCCGCGTGGCGCAAGCACCACAGACGGCGATTACCATCAAGAACAGGACGCATTGCCTCAGGGCCACCATTGGGGTAAAAAAGCACTCCGCCAGAAGGACTAACCAGCCGGAGGACATCATGGTAGCGTTCGACCGATCAAACGCGTCGCCTTCGAGAGCATGCACGATCCCGTGGACCCACCGCGGTCAGCGCGGAGTTCTGGCCCCTGTACCATCTCATGGGCCTCTTACACGCCCCCGCGGTCAAGGGCTAGGGTACTTGCATCATAAAACGTGATGCAAGTACCCTAGCCGGTGCACCACGCCATGCCGGCGATTGCTCCACCCACCAGCCCGTGGCGCTTCCTGCTGCACCTCGCGGAGATGACCGGCCCGGCGTCCCGAACGGGTGGCCCTTGAGAACGCCCTGCGCCAGGCGCTCGAAGAGGGCCGGTTGCTCGATCGCCTCGAGGTCGACCAGGTTTTCGTGCGCGATCTCCTCGGCGATCGGGACGATGTCGCCAATCGTCGACCCTCCTGGCGCTCGGCCGTTAGCTCAGGCTCCGTGTGGTCGCCGAGGCCGTGGAGACTGAGGCCCGGCTCGAGCTCCTCAAGACCCGCGGCTGCGATGCGATCCGGGGCTAGGGGTTCAGCCGGCCGGTGTTCCGAGCAGTTGCCGGCGCTGCTGCCGGGGTCGCGGCTGATCCGAGCGAGCCGATGCCGCCCCCTTCCCCGTTCCCCCTTCGGATCGCCCTGACGGAATGGTTTGTAATGGGAATGGCTTGCAATGGCGCCCGGTGATGTCCCACAATCGCGGCTCTCGACGAGACTCCTGCAGCCAAGAGGGAGCAAAAATGAACCCGCTCGATACCATCGTGGGGACCATCGCCTCGGGCGTGGTCCTGGCCGTGATCCTGACCATCATCATCAAGCTCATCGCCGGCGCCTGAGCGCGGGTGTCCCATAATCTAGATATAAGAGGGGGGAGGACAAGATATGGAATGGCTATCCATCGACCGCTGGATCCACTATCTCGCGGGCGTGACGTGGATCGGGCTCCTGTATTACTTCAATTTCGTCCAGGTCCCGGCGCTCGCGGCCGCGGCCGCCGACAAGGGCGGACCCGGCCCCGCCGCCATCAGCAAATACATCGCTCCGCGCGCGCTGCTTTGGTTCCGCTGGGCGGCGGTCGCGACCTGGGTTTCGGGTGCCGCCTATCTCGGCGCCAACTTCCCGGGTGCTTTCATGCTCGGGATGCGTGCGGAGGACCCCGGTTCGGCCCAATATTTGGCTACCATCGGGATGGGGGCCTGGCTCGGCACCATCATGATCTTCAATGTCTGGTTCCTCATCTGGCCCAATCAGAAGAAGGTCCTGGGCCTGGTCTCGGCCACCGATCAGGAGAAGGCCCGGGCCCGGCGCGTGGCGTTTCTCGCCTCGCGCACCAACACCCTGCTATCGATCCCGATGTTGCTGTTCATGGGGGCGGCCAGCCACGGCCTACCGTTTTGATCGACGACGATGGGAGCGTGTGGATGGCTGATCCCTAGGCCGGCGTCTGGGATCTGCGAGGCAAGCCCGGCCCCGGCCGGGCTTGCCGTTTTATCGGTCGGAGGACCTGCGCGTGAGTAGCGCTCTCATGTCGAGCTATCAGCGCCTGCCGGTGGCCTTCGTGCGCGGCGAGGGCGTTTGGCTGTGGGACACCGAGGGGCGGCGCTATCTTGATGCCGTGGGCGGGATCGCCGTGTGTGCGCTCGGGCATGCCCACCCGGCGGTGGCGCAGGCCGTGGCCGAGCAGGCGGCCATCCTCGTCCATACCTCCAATCTCTATCGCATCCCCGCGCAGGAACGTCTGGCCGAGCGCCTCGTGGCGCTGTCGGGGATGGACCAGGCGTTCTTCTGTAATTCCGGGGCCGAGGCCAACGAGACGGCCATCAAGATCGCCCGGCTCCTGGGCCATGAGCGGGGGCTGGAGGCGCCGGCGATCGTGGTCATGGAAGGGGCCTTCCACGGCCGCACGCTCGCGACCTTGACGGCCACCGGAGCCCGTAAGGTGCAGGCCGGCTTCGAGCCCCTGGTGCAGGGCTTCGTGCGCGTGCCCTACGGCGACCTCGAGGCCGTGCGCGCGGTGGGCCTCAATCGGCGCGAGATCGTCGCGGTGCTGTGCGAGCCGATCCAGGGAGAGGGCGGGGTGGTGATGCCGCCGCCCGGTTATCTGGTGGGCCTGCGCGAGGTCTGTGACGGGCACGGGTGGCTCTTGATGCTCGACGAGGTCCAGACCGGGATGTGCCGGACCGGCCGCTGGTTCGCCTTCCAGCACGAGGGCGTCACGCCGGATGTCATGACGCTCGCCAAGTCCCTGGGCAATGGCGTACCGATCGGCGCCTGTCTCGCACGCGGCGCCGCGGCCGGCCTGATCCGGCCCGGCAAGCACGCCTCGACCTTCGGCGGCAACCCGCTCGCGTGCCGGGCGGCCCTGACGGTCCTCGACATTCTGGAGCAAGGGCGGCTTGCCGAGCGTGCGGCAGAGCTCGGCGAAGCGCTCTTGGAGCGACTGCGCCGCGCGCTCGGCGGCGTACCGGGCGTGGTCGAGATACGCGGGCGCGGGCTTATCATCGGCGTCATGCTCGATCGGCCTTGTGGGGAGTTGGTGGAGCGGGCGCTCGGTCTCGGGCTTCTCATCAATGTGACCGCCGAGCGCGTGGTGCGGCTCCTGCCGCCGCTCATCCTGAGCGACGCCGAGGCCGCGGACCTCGTGGAGCGCCTCGGCAACGTCATCCGCGCGTTCCTCGGCGGGGACGGTAGCTAGCGTCCGTTCGGCCCGGGAGGGGCACTTGGCAAGGCATTTCTTGACCTTAGGCGATCTCTCCCCTGCGGAGCTGGACGGCCTACTCCGGCGCGGCATCGGCCAGAAGTCGCGCAAGATCTCGGGCCCGAGACCGCTCTCGGGTCGGGTGCTGGCCATGGTCTTCGAAAAGTCCTCGACGCGCACGCGCGTGTCCTTCGAGACCGCGATGGCCCAACTCGGCGGCACGGCGATCTTTTTGTCCGTGCAGGACACCCAGCTGAGCCGCGGCGAGCCCGTCGAGGACATGGCCCGCGTCCTGTCGCGCATGGTCGATGCGATCATGGTGCGTACTCATGGGCACGATCGGCTGGTACGCTTCGCGGCGCATGCGAGCGTGCCGGTCATCAACGGCCTGACCGATCGCCACCATCCCTGTCAGCTCCTGGCCGACATGCAGACCTATGTGGAGCACCGCGGCCCCATCGCCGGCAGGCGCGTGGCCTGGCTCGGGGACGGCAACAACGTATGCTGTAGCTATATCGAGGCCGCCGGTCTCTATGGCTTCACCTTGCACCTGTGCTGTCCGCCGGGCTACCTTCCGCCCCCCGAGGTCGTGGAGGGCGGCGGTGCGGCGCTCAGGTGCTTCGAGCGGCCGGAGGAGGCGGTGCGCGGGGCGCACCTGGTGGTGACCGACGTGTGGGCCAGCATGGGACAAGAGCAAGAGGCCGAGGCGCGGCGGGCGGTTTTTTTCCCTTATCAGGTCAATGAAACCCTGATGGGGCTCTGCGATCCCGGGGCCCTGTTCATGCATTGCCTGCCCGCGCATCGCGGCGAGGAGGTCAGCCCCGGGGTCATGGACGGGCCGAGTAGCGTGGTGTGGGACGAGGCCGGGAACCGACTGCACGCGCAGAAGGCCTTGCTGGAGTTCCTGTTGCGGTGACTCCTCGAGGGGCGCGTTTGAAACCCACCCCGAGCAGCGATAACCGTTTAGGGACCGAGCGCGGGCGGCGGCCGCGGGCCGGTGGAGATGCCTGTGCGGTTTCTGTTGAGCAATGACGACGGCTACCAGGCGCCCGGCATCGTGTGCCTGGCCAAGGTCCTCTGCGGCATCGGGGAGGTGGTGGTGGTGGCCCCCGATCGGGACCGCAGCGGGGCCAGCAACTCCCTCACGCTCGAGAAGCCGATCCGGGCCGCGCGCGCCGACAACGGTTTCATCTACGTGGACGGCACACCCACCGATTGCGTCCACCTCGCCGTCACCGGGCTGCTCGATCGCATGCCCGACATGGTGATCGGCGGCATCAATCCCGGCGCCAACCTCGGGGACGATGTGTTGTACTCGGGGACCGTGGCGGCGGCCGTCGAGGGACGCTTCCTGGGCTTGCCGGCCGTGGCCATTTCGCTGGTGGGCCCCAAGACGGCGCATTATGAGACCGCGGCCCGGGTAGCCCTGCGGCTCGTGGAGGGCATCGCGGCCCGCCGGGTGCCGGCCGACACCATCCTGAACGTCAATGTCCCCGATCTGCCGTATGCGGACCTCGCCGGGTTCGAGGCCACGCGGCTCGGGAGGCGCCACAAGTCCGAGCCCATGATACCGGCCTCCGATCCGCGCGGCCGGCCCATCTACTGGGTCGGTCCGGCGGGGCCCGAGGAGGACGCCGGGCCGGGCACCGATTTTCATGCCGTCAGGACCGGCCATGTCTCCGTCACCCCGCTTCAGGTGGACATGACCCACTACCGGGCGCTCGACGCGGTGGCCCGCTGGCTTGCAGATTTCACCATGGCGGACCCTGGTGTGCCGAACCTCAGTGCCAGTGTGCCGAACCTCAGTGCCAGTGTGCCTAACGTCAGTGCAAGTGAATGAAGACCGACGAGCGCGGCATCGGTTTGACCTCGCAACGCGCGCGCGACCGGTTGGCTGGCCAGTTGCGCGAGATGGGGATAAGCTCTGTCGAAGTGCTGCACGTCATGCGGATGGTCCCGCGCCACCTGTTCGTCGATGAGGCTTTGGCGAGCCGTGCCTACGAGAACACCGCCCTGCCAATCGGCCACGGCCAGACCGTGTCGCAACCCTATATCGTGGCCCGGATGACGGAGGCGCTCTTGACCTCGGGTCCCGTCGCGCGCGTGCTGGAGATCGGGGCTGGGTCGGGTTATCAGTCGGCCGTCCTGGCCCACTTCGCCCACACCGTTTACGCCGTCGAACGCATGGCCAGCCTGGTCAAGAAGCTCCGCGAACGCATGGCGGCACTCGGATATCACAATGTACGCGTCAGACACGGGGACGGGCGTCTCGGCTGGCCGGAGCACGCCCCCTACGATGCCGTCCTGATGGCCGCGGCCGTGGTGGCCGTGCCGATCGCAGTGTGCGAGCAACTGGAGCTCGGCGGGCGTATGGTCATCCCGGTCGGCGAGGCCGATCACCAGGAGCTCGTGCTAGTCACCCGTCATGCCGGTGGCTTCGAGCATGCGCGCCTCGAGCCGGTACGCTTCGTCCCGATGCGGACCGGTATGACTAGTCGATGATCCCCGGTGCGCGTTGATCTCAGGCGGGCGTTGATCGCAGCGGACGCGCATCCCGGACGGGCGTTGATCCCGTACGGGCAGTGATCCCAGACCGGTGTCGATCGCCGACAGTGTTCAGTCTCTGGTGGCCCTTGCTGGTTCTGATCGGGGCGTCCCTGCTCGGTGCATGCGTGATCACGGAGCCACCCCTGGGCCAAGAGGAAGGGGCCGAGGGCCGGCCCGCGGGTCGCTATCACACGATCGTGCGTGGGGACACGCTGTACGGCATCGCCTTTCGCTACGGCCTGGATTATCGCGCGCTGGCACGGAGCAACGGCATCCGCGCGCCGTATCGGATCTATCCGGGCCAGCGCGTGGTGTTGGGTGCGGTCGCCAAACCGCGACCCGCGGCGGCGGCGCCGCAAAAAAGGCCGGCCGTCCGCGCGCATCGTGAGCCTTCCGTGGCCGAAAAGCCCGCTGTCGCGGTGGCGCCTCGATCGGCAACCGGGCGCGCGGCGGCGAGCTCGGATCTCATCCGCTGGCAGTGGCCGGCGCAGGGCAGGCTGCAGGCGATCGGCATGGGATCCGGCAAACAAGGCGTCGAGATCGTCGGTGAGATCGGACAGGCGATCCGCGCCGCCGCCGCGGGTCAGGTCGTTTACAGCGGCGATGGACTTGTGGGCTACGGAAGGCTTATCATCATCAAGCACGACGATACTTATTTCAGTGCGTACGCGCATAATCGCCGACTGCTGGTGCGAGAGGGGATCAGCGTCTCCGGCGGACAACCGATCGCGGAGATGGGGAGCACCGGGACCAATCAGGTCAAGCTCTACTTCGAAATCCGGCGTAACGGCAAACCCGTGCCACCGCGGGACTATCTTCCTGAACGACAGATCTAGGGGGAACGACAGATCTAGACGGGATGGATCGGTTTCTTAATTTAATTATATGGGCGTGGAATGCTCCCGAGCGCCAGTCGAGCTCCTTGCCGAAAACACGCGCGACCCATTTATGTATTTTGGACCTGGGGATACTCTACCATCCGCTTTGAGTCAATAATCCTTTCAGTCGATAACACCGGAGCGCCATGAACGCCAGGACAGAGATCGACGACGGATCGAGTGATGCCGGCGATGACGAGCTGTCGGGCTATGAGGCGCTCGGCGAGGGAAGCCTCGGCGGAGCCCTCGGTGATGACCCGGCCGGCGCGAACGGGAAGTCGAGCGAGGAGTTCCCCGATACCGAGCTCAACGCCACGCGCCTTTACTTGAGCGAGATCGGGTTCTCTCCCCTGCTCTCGGCCAGCGAGGAGGTACGTCTGGCGCGCGCCGCGCGCCGCGGGGATGCGCACAGCCGTAAGCGCATGATCGAGAGCAACCTGCGCCTCGTGGTGAAGATCGCGAGGCGCTACCTGAACCGCGGCCTGGCACTCCTGGACCTCATCGAAGAGGGCAACCTGGGGCTCATCCGGGCGGTCGCGAAGTTCGATCCCGAGCGGGGATTTCGCTTTTCGACCTACGCCACCTGGTGGATCCGCCAGACCATCGAGCGCGCCCTGATGAACCAGACCCGCACCATCCGCCTGCCCATCCATGTGGTCAAGGAGATCAATCTCTACACGCGCGCCATGCGGCGTCTGACCCAGACCCTGGACCATGAGCCGAAACCCGAGGAAGTGGCTCATCTGCTCGATCGTTCCCTCGCCGAGGTCGAGCACATGGCGGGTCTGAACGAGCGTGTGACCTCGATCGACAGCCCCGCCGAGCGCGAGTCGGGCCGGTCGGTGCTCGATACCATCCCCGACGAGAACAACCTCGACCCGTCGCTGATCTTGCAAGACAGCGACATGCGCCACCACGTCGACCTGTGGCTCACGGAGCTGAACGAAAAGCAGCGCGCGGTGGTCGAACGGCGTTTCGGCCTGCACGGCTTCGAGATCGCGACGCTCGAGGCGGTTGGCAACGAGATCGGCGTGACCCGCGAACGCGTGCGCCAGATCCAGATCGAAGCCCTGCGGCGTCTGCGCCAGATCCTGGAGCGCGAGGGACTGTCCGTGGACACGCTGTTCCCGAACTTCTAGCTCTCACGCAGCCAATGTCTTATAGACCAGTCCGGTCCCCTCCCCTGCGGAGCGGGGGAGGGTCAGGTTGGGGGTAAAGGCGTCGCCGCCAGGAAAGGATTTGGTCAGCGCGTGTAGGGTCTAACTCCCACCCCGACAACACGGACAGGGGAGGGAGTTGCTCGGTGGCCTCCCGGAGGGAGCGCGAGTTTATCTAGGTACCTGAAATTTCAAATACGTTAACGATCGCATATCGCGCTTTTTGATTCCCTCACCCGCACCCGGAGACCGAGGGGCTCTCCGGAGGCGATCCATGACCGGGGCCGATATAGCAGAGCGCCTGGTCGATACGCGTGAGGCACTTCGCGCGACCGAGGAGCGCGACGGTGTGATCGATGGGGGGCGACGCCGTCGTACCGCAGACCGCCACGCGCAGCAGCTGAGCCAATTGCCCGAACTTTAGGGCGTGACCGGCCGCCACGTTGCCGATGGCAGCGTGAATGGATCCGGCGTCCCATCGCGGCAGGCCGGTCAAGCCCTCCCGCAGTGCGGCCAGCGGCCCGTGCATCTCGACGGTAAGGTATCGCTCGGCCGCTGCCGGGTCATAATCGCCCAGATCCTGATAAAAGAGCCGCGTTTGCGCCGCCATCTCCACCAGGGTCTTGGAGCGCTCCCGCAACGGCTCGATCACCTCGGCGAGCTCCGGCGGGGCTTTCGGTTCGATACCCGCGCGCTCCTGAAAAAAGCGCAGGCGGCGGACCAGATCATTGATGTCGCCCTGCTTCATATAATGCTGATTGAGCCACAGGAGCTTGGCCGGATCGAAGGTTGCGGCCGCCTTGTTGACATCGGCGATGTCGAATTTCTCGATCAGCTCCTGCATCGAAAAGACCTCTTGGTCACCGTACGACCAGCCGAGCCTCGCGAGGTAATTCAGGAGGGCTTGGGGCAGGTAACCGTCATCGCGGTACTGCAGGACGCTCACCGCGCCGTGCCGCTTGGACAGCGGCTTGCCGTCCGGCCCCAGGATCATGGGCACGTGGGCAAATACGGGGACGGGCGCCTCGAGCGCGCGAAAGACATTGACCTGCCGCGGGGTGTTGTTCAGATGGTCGTCGCCGCGGATGACGTGGGTGACGCCCATATCGAGGTCGTCGACCACCACCGACAGGTTATAGGTGGGCGTCCCGTCGGAGCGCAAGAGAATGAGATCGTCGAGCTCTCGATTCCGGAAGGCGACCCGCCCCCGGATCAGGTCCTCGACCACGACCTCGCCATCGAGCGGGTTCTTGAAGCGGACCACTGGCGGGGTGCCCGCATCGGTCGGGCGGCCTTCGGCAGCGCCGCGGCAACGGCCGTCATAGCGCGGTTTCTCCTTGCGTGCCATTTGCCGGGCCCGCAGCGCCTCCAGGCGCTTCCGGGAGCAATAGCAGCGATAGGCCAGACCGCGAGCCAAAAGGGAGTCGATCACCTCGCGATAACGCGCGAAGCGCTCGGTCTGAAAGATGGGCCCCTCGTCATGATCGAGGCCGAGCCATTCCAGGCCGTCGAGGATGGCGCGCACCGCTTCCCCGGTGGAGCGCTCGCGATCGGAGTCTTCGACTCGCAGCACAAACGCGCCCTGGTGCCTGCGGGCGTAGAGCCAGGAGAACAGCGCCGTGCGGACTCCCCCGATGTGCAGGTAGCCGGTAGGGCTCGGCGCGAAGCGGGTCCTGATCGTACTCAAGTCTCTGTCGTTGTCCGGATGGGTCGCCGTCATTCTACCAGGCGCTCAAGGGCTTCATTGACCGCCGCGCTACCCGTCCCTACAATCTCGGCCACCGGGCGATTAGCTCAGCGGGAGAGCGCTCCCTTCACACGGGAGAGGTCGTAGGTTCGATCCCTACATCGCCCACCAATCGACTCTCGCGGCTCCAGCGCCCGTCATCCATGCGTTTCGACAGGGTGGCGCGACCCCGATGCACTGCCCAGAGACAGCGGCCCAAGGACCCGAGACCCCGCCACCGCACGATGGCTTGCTGGCGCAGCACGAGGCGCTGGCTGCGCTCACGCGGAGTCCTGTCTTTCGCGGCCAGGACTTGGCCGCGGCCTTGCGGCTCCTGACCGAGACCGCCGCCCGCGTCCTCTCCATCGAGCGGGTGAGCCTGTGGCGCTATACCGAAGAGCGCTCTGCGATTTATTGCCTCGACCTCTACGAGCTCGAGCCCGACCGGCACTCCGCCGGTTCGGTGCTCGATGCGATCCGCTATCCCGGCTATTTCCGGGCACTCGCGCAGAGCGAGGCCATCGTCGCGGATGACGCCCACAAGGACCCGAGAACCCGCGAGTTCTCGGAGACCTATCTGACCCCGCTCGGGATCACCGCCATGCTGGACATCCCCCTCATCCTGTTCGGCGGGCTCGAAGGGGTCCTGTGCCACGAGCAGATCGGCCCGCCCCGACCGTGGCGGCCCGGAGACCGTTTGTTCGGCATCGCCATCGCCAACTTCGCGGCGCTGGCCGTCGAGCACAACGAACGGGAACGGACCGCCGAGGCCCTGCGCGACAGCGAGGCGCGTCTGCGATGGTCGGAGCAACATTACCGATCGCTCGTCGAAAACCTCCGGGAGGTGGTCTTCCACACCGATGTGGACGGGCGCTACACGTTCCTGAACCCGGCCTGGGAGAGATTGACGGGTTTCGCGGTCGATGCGAGCCTCGGCACCCGGGCTTCGGGTTATTTCCACTCGCCGTACCGCACGGAATACATCGAGATGCACGAGGCGCTGCTCTCCGGGCCCGGAGAAGCGCACTTCGAGGCCCAGTTGCGGGCACAGGGCGGTGAGCTCTCTTGGGTCGAGGGTTTCGTGCGGCTCACCCGCGACGAGCAAGGCCAAGTCCTCGGGACCACCGGCACGCTCTCCGACATCAACGAGCGCAAGGCATCCGAGGCGCGCATCCAGCAACTCGCCTATCACGACACCTTGACCGGCCTCCCCAACCGTGCGCTGCTCCTGGATCGCCTGGACCAGGCCCTGGCGGAGGTGGAGCGTCACGAGCGCACGCTGGCGGTGCTCTACCTCGACCTCGACCGCTTCAAGCTCATCAACGATTCCCTGGGACATCACGTCGGCGACCGCCTGCTGGAGGCGGGCAGCACCCGCATGCGCGGGCTCCTGCGCGCCGAAGACACGGTGGCGCGGCTCGGCGGCGACGAGTTCGTGGTGGTGTTGCCGGATGTCCAGGCGGCCCACGACCCGGCCCAGGTGGCTGAAAAAATCATCTCGGCGCTCGCCGTACCGTTCGATCTCGGCGAGCACCGGGTGCATGTGACGGCCAGCATCGGCATCAGCGTCTACCCGAGCGACGGCCGAGACCGCGACGCGCTCCTCCGGCACGCCGACGCCGCCCTGTATCAGGCCAAGGAGCGCGGCCGCACCACCTACCGGTTCTTCGATGCCGAAATCAACCGGCAGGCGAGCTAGCGTCTCGCGATCGAGAACGGCCTTCGGGTGGTCTGGAGCGTGGCGAGCTGACGCTGCACTATCAACCGTTGTTCGATCTCCGGACCCTGGCGATCACCGGTGTCGAGACGCTGCTGCGCTGGCGGCACCCGGAGCGCGGGCTCATCCCCTCCGCGGAGTTCATCGCCGTCGCCGAGGAGTCCGGGCTCATCGTACCCATCGGACGATGGGTCCTCTCGAGCGCGTGCCAACAGGCCGCGGCCTGGCGCCGGCAGGGCCTCGCGTGCGCCCGGATAGCCGTCAACCTCTCCGCGCGCCAGTTGCGCCCACGACGCCTTGGTCGCCGGGATCCGCGAGGTGCTCACGAAGAGCGGGATCGACCCCGGCGATCTCGACCTCGAGATCACCGAATCGAGCGTCATGCACGATACCTTGCGCGCCGGGCAAGTCCTCGAGGAGATCGATGCGCTTGGGATCCAGCTCACCATGGATGATTTTGGCACCGGCTATTCGAGCTTGAGCTATCTCAAGCGCTTCCCGTTCGACCGCATCAAGATCGACCAGACCTTCGTGCGCGACGTCCCGGACGAATCCCGGCGATGTCGCCATCGTCCAGGCGATCGTGGCGATGGCGCATCAGTTGAGGCTCAGGGTCGTGGCCGAGGAGGTGGAGACGCCGGAACAGCGTGCGTTCTTGGAGGACTGTGGATGCGACGAGATCCAGGGGTATCTCCTCGGTGCCGCCGCTCCCGGCGGAGCATTTCTCCGCCGTGGGGGGATTGGTCACCGAACGCGCGTGAGGTGCAAGGCAGCGGCGATCGAGGACCGGATGGCCCCGTGTCGCGAACCGCCGCAGCGCTCACCCGTCTCGAACAGGGCTTCGCCGAAGACCTCCGCCTCGATAAGTTGGCGACGGCCTGTCAGATGAGCAGTTCCCATTTCAGCCGGACCTTCAAGAAGAGCATGGCATCTCGTTCAGACGCTATCTCCTTCGCTACCATCTCCAACGGGCATGCGAGTTCCTGGCGAGTGATCGAACTCATGCTCGAGTAGGGGCTCGCTCAGATGGTGCCCGCAGATCGAACCCGCCCGTGGCGCCGCCTCCGGATCGAACCCGATGAGCTATCATGGGCCCCGACGCTCGCGCACGAGGCCGCTCGCCTTGCCCCGCCGAACAATCGTTGAAACCGATGCCGGTGCCGATGTGACGGCGCAGGCAGGAACACTCTATCTACGCGGGGCGTGGACCACGCAGCACCTCGGCGGCCTTATCGATAAGATCGGCGCGCTGATCGCGAATGACCCTCGCAACGGCGATCCCCTGCACGTGGAGGCAGGCGGGCTCACCGCCCTCGACACCGCCGGTGCGTGGATCCTCTGCGGGCTCCTCCGAGGGCTCGAAGCACGCGGCAGCGAGGCGCGGATCGACGGACTCGAGGACGGGCACCGGGCGCTCCTGGACCTCGTCCGGGACCGCGCCCCCGAGCCCGATCCGCCGAGTCCCTCCAATCCCGGCGCCTTGGGCCGCCTCGGGCGTATGACGATGGCGCACCTCGACGAGGCGCACGCCATGACGGCCTTCATCGGCGAGGTGGCGATCGCGCTCTTCGAGCACGTGAAGCACCCGGCACGCCTGCGTACGCGCGCGCTCCTCGGCACGCTCGAGCGCGCCGGGGTGGGCGCCATCCCCATCGTCGCGCTCCTGTCCTTCCTGCTCGGGATCGTCATCGCCTACCAGGGTGGTCTCCAGCTCCAGAATTATGGGGCCAACATCTTCATCGCCGAGCTGGTGAGCCTCACGATGTTGCGCGAATTCGGCCCCATGATGACCGCCATCATCGTGGCCGGCCGCACCGGCTCGGCCTACACGGCGGAGATCGGCACCATGAAGGTCACCGAGGAGATCGACGCCTTGACCAGCATCGGCATCCCGCCGCTCGACCTCCTGGTGCTGCCCAAGCTCTTCGGTCTAGTAATAGTCTTACCCCTGCTCACACTCGTAGCCGATGCGGCCGGCGTACTCGGCGGGATGGTGATGGCGGCCGCCATGCTCGATGTCGGCTTCCAGGACTTCGCGGATCGCTTGCCGCAGCCGCTCGTGTACCGGTCGTTCGTGATCGGCATCGCCAAGGCCCCGGTGTTCGCCATGATCGTGGCCGTCGTCGGATGTTTCCAGGGTTTTCGCGTGTCGGGGAGCGCCGATAGTGTCGGGCGCAAGACCACAATCAGCGTGGTCCAGTCCATCTTCCTCGTGATCATCGCCGACGCCGCTTTTTCGATCCTGTTCAGCTTCATCGGGATCTGAGAGGTTGTGAAAAAACCGTCGCGAGCGAAGGGAGGTCGCGCCGAGGACGCAGCGCGAGATCCCGTGCGCAGCAGGTTTTTTCACAACCTCTGATGGCCTCCGCCACCGTCATCGAAGTCAGGGGCCTCCGGACCGAATACGGCCCGATGTGCATCCACGATGGCCTCGACCTCACGGTGCGCCGCGGCGAGATCCTGGGGCTCTGCGGCGGCAGCGGCTCGGGGAAGACCACCCTCCTGCGCGAGATGAACCTCCTCATGCGCCCCAGCGCCGGCAAGGTCGAGGTCCTAGGGATCGACGTCCTGTCCGCCGCCGAGGACGCGCTCACGCCGTTGCGCCGGCGCATCGGCGTGATGTTTCAGCGCGGGGCACTGTTCAGCGCGCTGACCGTCAAGCAGAATGTCGCCGTGCCCCTCCAGGAACACACCGATCTGCCGGCGCGCCTGATCGACGAGCTGGCCCTGCTCAAGATCGCCCTCGCGGGTCTGGCCCCGGGCGCGGCGTCCCTGTACCCGCGCGAGCTGTCCGGGGGCATGTCGAAACGCGCGGCCGTGGCGCGGGCCCTGGCGCTGGACCCGGAGATCTTGTTCCTCGACGAGCCGACCGCGGGTCTCGACCCGGTGAGTGCGGAGGCCTTCGATGCGCTCATCGTGCAGCTCAAGTGCTCGCTCGATCTGAGCATCGTGCTCGTCACCCACGACCTCGACACCCTGTGGCGGGTCACCGACCGCGTGGCCTTCCTGGCCGCGAAACGGGTCGCGGCCTGCGCACCGATCGCGGAGCTTCCCCGACACCCGCACCCCGAGATCCAGGCCTATTTCACCGGTCCCCGGGGCCGGGCAGCCACGACGGCCGCATGGACCCGCGCATAAACTACACGCTCGTCGGCCTGTTCGTGCTGGTGCTGGGCTCGGGCATCATCGCCGCCTCGATCTGGTTGAGCGGTCGAGGCGATGAGCGCGCCTACGAGACCTATGTGGCGTATATGCGGGAATCCGTGGCCGGCCTGAACCCGCGTGCGTTGGTCAAGTATCGAGGCGTCAACGTGGGGACGGTGCGGCGCATCGGCCTCGACAAGGAAGGCCGGGTGCGGCTGCTCCTCGACATCGAGGTAGGTACCCCCCTCAATGACGACACCGCCGCGGTGCTGTCGACACTCGGGATCACCGGGCTCGTGTTCGTGGACCTCAAGGCCGTCGGGAGGACCTCGGGACGCGCCTGCCGGAAGATCGGAAAAGCAGAGGAACCTTTCCCCGAGATCCGAACCTGTCCGTCCCTGCTCGCCGAGGTGTCGTCGCTGCCGATGGAGGTCAAGGCGGCCGTTCGTCAGCTCGAGCAGGTCGCGGCTAGTGTCCAACGGTTCCTCGCGGCACCGGACACGCGCGGTACCCTGGTTCAGGTGCTCCGTAACCTGGAGCGCATCAGCGGGACCTTGGCCGCGAACGACCAGGCGATCGTCGAAGCCCTCCGCCGGGTCAACGCAGTCCTCGGCGACACCGCCGACGCCACCCGACGCCTGCCCGCCGTCGTGGACCATGCCGGAGATACCCTCGCCGCCTTCCAAGGCACCACCGCCAGCATCCAAACGACGGTTGTGAACCTCGACAGCCTGATCGCAGAGCTGCGCGCGGACCTCAAGCGCGTGTCGGACGGCACCGTGGCCCAGAGCGGGCCGCTCATCGTGGAGATGCGCCAGGCCACCCTGGCCTTGAAGCGCCTGGCGGGCGATCTCGATCGACAACCGAATCTTTTGATCTATGGCCGCACGCGCCCCCCCGGACCCGGGGAATAGGCGGGACCGGACCCTGCGCATGGGTCGGTGGACGTGGCTCGCGCTCTTCGGGCTCGCCGGTTGCACCGCCCTCCCGAGCCCTCCGGCCGCCATCCACACCTACCTGTTCTCGGCGCCGTTCCCCGCGCCCCGGCGCGGGCCGGGCCCCGTGCTGCTCATCGCTATCCCCAAGGCCGCGGCCGGCTACGACCGGCCCGCCATCGCCTACCGGCGTTCCCCGACAAGGCTAGACTACTATGCCGCGAACGAATGGGCCGACGAGCCCGCGCGCCTCATCGAGCCGCTCATCATCGCCGCAACCGAGGCCAGCGGCGCCTTCGAGGCGGTCGTGTCCGCGGGCACCGGGCTCACCGCGGAGATCAGGCTCGATACCGAGATCGTGCGCATCGAGCACGAGCTACTGGCAGCGCCTAGCCGGGGCCGTTTTACCCTGCGCGCCCAGCTCGTCGATGTGGCCCGCGGGCGGGTCATCGGAACACAGCGCTTCGATGCCTCCGTTCCGAGCCGGAGCGACGACGCCGAGGGCGCCGTCGCGGCCATCGATACCGCCCTGGCGCGGGTCCTCGTGCAACTGGTCGCCTTCTGTTTGAAGAACACCGTCGATCGTGAAAAACGAGGAGGCCCATGATCAATACCATCCCACGGGACGGCCATGATCGTACGACTCGATTCACTCGATGGCGTAGGACTCGCCCGGGCCTGATCGCCTTGTAGCTGGTGATAGCCGCGCAGCTGAAGAAGGCTGTGTGCCTTCAGTGCAAAGAGGCGGCTCAGCAACGCGGCTTTTTCTGGATCGAGGCGAGAGTTACTCTGTCGCAGAACACGTTCGATTGGTTTTTCAACCGACGGTCCGGGTATCGTGCGCAGTACTACCTCTCTGCTGAACAAGGAGATACATACAACCGGAGGTTGTTTGGCGCCTGACGGCAATCATCGCAAAGGTATTCTTGGATTCAGGGGCTGGCGGGGTGGCGGATTGGAAACTCTTGGAGGGGTCTCTGCGCGGTCGATACAATAAGGTATGGAATAGGAACGATTGGACCATTTTCAGGCAACCGACCAGCTTGCAGATTGAAAGGTGGGTCGAATATTGGTCGAAGAGTCGGGAGGAAGAGCAAATGGGACTGAAGGCACCGCTGCAGAAGCCTACGGAGTGATTTGAAAGGAACTTACATCGACCCGACGAGCGGGGAGGAATGCGTTAGGGAAAGCAAGAAACACCGGTCGGAACAGATATCTCAATGCGGTTGGACCTGACACGAACAGCAGGGCCGCTAGCGATAACCCCTTACAATGACCGGCATTGCCGGGGAGGGGCCGTTATGGTTAAACGTCTTGCGGGGAAAAGGCTTTACCGGAGGGGGCGGTAAGAACAATGGCGCGTAGAACAAAAGAGACAAAAAGGCACATTGAGAACTACGTCCACAAGGGCCGCGAGCGGTTGAACAACCCGCCCGTGGGGTTGGTCACGCCCGACACGGACAAGGACGCGGGCAAGAAAACATACGCCTACGACCCGCACCGCGACCCCCAACTGGTCTGGGCGGGGAAGGCCGAGCATACCTCGTTCGAGGTCCCGACGGTTTCCCTGCACGTTCACGAGCGCATCGATCCTCTTAGCCCAGGTTTAACAGGCTATCCCCCTTTTTCGTGACTTTCTGCGAATAAACTTCAATAGAATCAACGGACGGATCTGGAAATGCTGTTTGTAGTGCCATAATATTGTAGTAAGGTATTGATTTCCGC
>JALZID010000199.1 GCA_030860485.1 Pseudomonadota bacterium
CAGCTCCGCGCCGTCATCGTTGGTCGGATACTATCTGTACGCATCACCCTCCTCCATCGCCGAGTGCCCTAGGCGCCCACGCTCCCTTGTAGCAAAACAACCGCTTTCAGACTGTGACGCCTGTCACAGTTTTCTGTGACGTGTGCGACATTTCACATGCCAACGAGCCATGCATGCGCGCTCGCACCCCGGTGGATCCGAGTAGTCCAACGCAACTTGTTGATCGGTGGCGGCTAGTCGCGCACCGATCGAAGCACGAGGGCACGGACCTACCGCGCGGACCGAAGATAGCCGGCGTCGTCCCGGGACGACAGGACAGGCTGATCGTGCAGGCGTTCACCAACACGGCGGGAATCCGGTGAGCGCCGAGGCGGACAGGACATGAACGGCATCCACGCGGCCTTCACCGGGCGCATTGGCAAGGATGCCGAGGTTCGAAGCAACGCAACGGCAAACCCTAGGCTTCCTTCCCCGTGGCGGTAGACGCCAAAAGCGACGGCGAGACCCCGGCGAGATGGGTGCGGGTGTCCCTATTCGGTGATACCGTGAGCGCCCTGGCCCCAAGGCTTCTCAAGGGCACCCAGGTTTACTGTGAGGGGCGCCTGAGCCTCGGGACCTGGACAGGCCACGACGGTGATGCCAAGTCAGTCGGGGCTCAACCTTGCGGCGTGGGAACGTCCAGCCCATGGGGCAGATCGAAGGCGGAAGCCCAAGGTACAATCACGCGATGAACAGACGAGCTGAGGTTTTGACGATCGAGGAGCGTATGATCCCGGATCCTCATAATGCAGGCCGAGAACAGGACGGGCGATTCTTTCTCGGCGGGCGATCCGGCCGGCAGCGGTTTATAGGCCACTATGACGTTTAACGGGTAGCGGTAATGAAATACCCCAGGCTCGACCTTGACGAGTATCGTCTGTCTAGCTCAAGCAGGGCCCGCTTTTCACTTAAGGCGATCCGGCCCAACGATGTGCAGGGCTGGGACAAGGCCGCGGCCAAGGCGCGGCTCAAAGAGAATCTAGTGGCCCTGGACGAGCTCCAGGAACGCCTTTACGCTGAAGGCGAGCGGGCTTTGCTAATCGTCTTTCAGGCCATGGACGCGGCGGGCAAAGACAGCACCATCGAAGCGGTGACCGACGGGATCGATCCGCAAGGGTGCGCGGTGACCAACTTCAAGGCCCCCAGCACGCTGGAACGGGCCCACGACTTTCTCTGGCGCGTCCATCTGCACGCCCCTCCCAAGGGCATGATCGGTATATTCAACCGCTCCCATTACGAGGACGTCCTCATCGCCAAGGTAAAGGGGTTGGCACCCGCCACGCTGATCGAAAAACGCTATGCGCATATCAACCATTTCGAGCAGCTCTTGGTCGACCACGGCACGCGGATCTTGAAAGTCATGCTGCACATCTCGCCCGAATACCAGTTGGAGCAGTTCCGGGATCGGCTCAAGACGCCCTCCAAGCACTGGAAGTTCAATCCCGACGATCTCAAGGAGCGGGCCTTCTGGGACGACTACATGGAAGCGTATGAGGAGGCACTGCGCCGCTGCTCCAGGAAGTATGCGCCGTGGTATGTCGTGCCCGCCGAGCACAAGTGGTTCCGCACCATGGTGGTAAGTGAGCTTATTCGCAATGTGTTGGAAGGTATGGACCCGCGCTACCCGACGCCAGCTTTTGATCCGGATCAATTCGATCCGGATAGTCTCGTATGAATCTCACGACGTTCATGACACCTGCTCCACGTTCATCGCATCGATGAAGCGATTCGCCTCTCGAATCGACGCCTCCATCTCCCGAATAAGCACCGCGATGTCCGACTCGATCGAAGCCAGGTTGCCCTTGAGTGAGGCGATCGCTCGGGCGTTGAGGTTGTGCTTGAGAAACAGTACCTGGTCGTGAAAGGCGGCTAAGACGGGGTGCATCTTGGCTTCAGCGCGCTTCATCGCCCGGATGAGCTGACCATATTGGGCGCGGGTCTCTTGCAGCCGCCGCTCACTGCTGCGCCGCAAGGCCACGCTCGTATATTGCTCGAGCTCGGCCTCCCACTCATCGAACAGCGCCTCGGCCACATCTTCCACTCCCGCGATGCGCCGGTGTACGTCGGTGGCTCGCGCCTCACTTTGCTCGTACTCGCTCTCTAGTTGATCGTACTTCTCTTGGAGTGCGCCGCCTTTAACGCCAGTGACCGCGATAAATCTTTCCAAGGCGTCCTTGAACTGTTCTGCCGCTTGCTCCTGGCTATCTCGCGCCTCCTCCACCCGGTCGACGAGGATATCGCGCTTGGGAAACCCAAGATGTTCCATCGCGTGGTAATAGGATGAAGAGCAGGCAGAGATGAGGATGACCACTAACGACCGCAACGTACGCACCGATCGGCCTGGTTTTGGTAACCCTATCAACGCCGTTTCCTTCGCCCGAACCGAGAGATGAGCGCGGGTGGCCTGGCTCGCGCGCCTCAGCTCGCCTGACGGGGCACGTCGGTGGGGTTCGGTGTGAGCGCATGTCGCAGGACCTCTTCGGCATGGTCGACGAAGATGAAGGAGAGCTGCCGGCGGAGCTCCTCCGGCACCTCCCCGAGGTCCCGCTCGTTCCGGCTCGGCAGGATCAGCGAGCGGATACCTGCCCGATGCGCCGCCAGGACCTTCTCCTTGATCCCTCCGACCGGAAGCACCTTGCCCCGCAGCGTGATCTCGCCCGTCATGGCCACCTCGCTCTGCACCGGCCGCCGGGTGGCGAGCGAGGCCAGCGCCGTCATGATCGTCACGCCGGCCGAAGGCCCATCCTTGGGGATGGCCCCGGCCGGCACGTGCACGTGGATGGTCTTGCCCTCGAAGAGCTTGGGATCGATGTCGAGCGGCTCGGCATTGGACCACACGTAGGAGACGGCGGCCTGCGCGCTCTCGCGCATGACGTCGCCGAGCATACCGGTAAGGACCAGCCGCTCTCCGGTGCTCGGCATCATCGTCACCTCGACGAACAACACATCTCCGCCGGTCGGCGTCCAGGCCAGACCCGTCGCGATACCCGGGCGGGTGGTCCGCTCTGCCACCTCGTCGAAGAACCGCGGCTGGCCGAGGTACGCCACTACGCTGTCGGCGGTGATCCGGACCGACTCGCGTTGTCCCTCGGCCAACCGACGGGCCACCTTCCGGGCCACCGCTGCGATTTCCCGATCGAGGTTCCTCACGCCGGCCTCACGGGTGTATCCCCTCACGATTCGGCGGATGGCTTCCGGCTCGAAGGAGAGCTCGTCCGTCGCGAGGCTATGTGCGGCCAGCTCTTTCGGGATCAGATATTGTCTGGCGATCCCGATCTTCTCCTCGTCCGTGTATCCGGACAACACCAGGATCTCCATCCGGTCACGCAGGGGCCCGGGGATGGTGTCGAGTGTGTTGGCGGTGGCGATGAACAGCACCTGCGACAGATTGAAAGACACCGCGAGGTAGTTGTCCACGAAGGTGTGGTTCTGGGCCGGATCCAGCACCTCCAGCAACGCGGAGGATGGATCACCGCGCCAGTCCGCTCCGATCTTGTCGATCTCGTCGAGCATGAAGACGGGATCACGTGTCTCCGCTCGCCGGAGCCCCTGGATGATGCGGCCGGGTAGCGCACCGATGTACGTCCGCCGATGGCCCCGGATCTCGGCCTCGTCCCGCACCCCGCCCAGAGACATGCGGGCGAACTGCCGACCGAGGGCCCGGGCGATGCTCTGGCCGAGGCTGGTCTTGCCGACCCCGGGGGGGCCTACGAAGCAGAGGATCGGCTCGCGCGCGGGACTGTCGCCCGTTACAGGCGGTGGCTCGGCGGGCACGGGTGCCACAGAATGGCCCGCCCCGACTTGGCGCTCCTGCCGTAGCTTCTTGACGGCCAGGTATTCGAGGATCCGCTCCTTGATCTTCTCCAGATCGAAGTGGTCCTCGTCCAATACCTGCCGGGCCCGGTGGATGTCGATGGTCTCGCCGCCGAGCTTGCTCCAAGGCAGGCTCGCCGTCCACTCGAGATAGGTGCGGATCATGCCGTGCTCCGGCGAGGACGGGGAGATCCCCGCGAGTCGGCCGAGCTCACGCTCCGCCTCACGCCGTGCCTCATCAGGCAGACTCGCCTCCTCGATCCGTCGGCGCAGCTCGGTCGCTCCGCTGTCGTCCCCTGCGTCCTCACCAAGCTCCCGTTGAATGGATTGGAGCTGCTCGCGCAGGTAGAACTCGCGCTGCTTCTTGGAGAGCCGCTCCTCGGTGTCGGTCGTGATCTTCCGGCCTAGCTCGCGCACCGCGACTTCGCGCTGCAACAGGTCAATCAGTCGCCGAAGCTTGGCCGTGACTGGGTCCATCTCGAGGAGCTCCTGCCGTGCGGCCACCTCGAGGGGAACCACCGATGCGACAAAGTAGACCACGTGGCGGGGATCGGTGATGTTCTCCATTGCGGCCGCCAACTCGTCAGGCAGCTCAGCGGATGCCTCCACGAGCCGGCGGAAGATATCCACCACGGCACGCCGCAGTGCGTCCACCTCCGTGGCCTGGCCCGTTTGGTTCCCGGCTATCTCGATGCGCGCGACCAGATACGGCTCCGTCCCGATCCATTCCAGCAGTCGGATCCGCTCGATGCCCTGGACCAGTAGGCGCACCTTACCGTCAGGTACCCGACCTAGCTGGTGGATCACCCCTACGGTTCCAACAGGGTAAAGGTCTTCGGGCATGGCCGGCTCGACCTTCGCATCGCGCTGCGCCACCAGCGCCAGGAGCCGGTTGCCGCGCATGACCTCATCGACGAGCCGAACGGAGCGCGGCTGTCCTACGGCTAGCGGGAACGCCGTGAGCGGGAACGGGACCATGTCCCGGAGCGGCAGGACCGGGAGCGCATCCGGGATTGCGAAGTCCCCGGGGCCAGCACCAGACTCTACTGCCATCAGCCGGCTTCCGCTCGCTTGGGCAGGGTGATGCGGAGCAGGCCACGGTCGTAACGCGCCTCGACTCGCTCGGCGTCCACAGGGGCCGGCAACGGCAGCTCCACCCGGAACGGGCCCTGGCGGATGCCGGCCGCATGGTACACGGCCCCCTCTTGGCACGAGGGCAGTTGGCGGCGCCCTTCGACGACCAGCACGTCCTCGAAGAGCTGCACCTCAAGCTCGTCCTCCTCGACACCGGCGAGGTCTACCAAGATCTCAACCGTCGTCGCAGTCTCGTAGGTGTCCGCATCGGGCCGCCAGCGCGGCTGCACGAGAAGGCGCACGCGATCGCTCTGCCAGATGTCGCCCAATGGCAATGTCTGGCCGGGGCGTACCACCATCGTATAGCGATAACTCAAGCGTCGGTAGCGCATTGCCGGCTTCCTGTGCCCGCTTCACGTTACTCGACGCCACTCCAACGGTCAATCAGATGACCCATGGGCGGGTCGTGCACCACATGCCGTCTTCGACCTGTCCGTCTCGACCGGCGGAGCCCTCGACGGTCTTCCCCTCGAAAGGTTTCCCCGATACGGGCGGTTGTGTCACATCGTTGGAGGCGTTTACGGTGTTTGCATCGATTGCGATCAAGCGATAGGCTACATTCGATAGGCTACAAGGGCCTGCGTGCGTATCCAAGCGCGAAGCGCTGGCTCAGCGGCCGGGCGAGGCAGGAACGAGCAACTCGCTATCGCGAGCGATAAGGCGGCGAGCTAGGCAGGCGCCATCGCTCGCTTTGGTGATAGCAGCGTGAAGATCGGGGTCCCAAAGGAGATCAAGGACAAGGAAAACCGCGTGGCGCTCACGCCGGCGGGCGCTCGCGCCTTGGGAGAGGCGGGGCATGAGGTGCTGGTGCAGGCCGGGGCGGGGCTCGGCTCGGGTTTCCTGGATACAGAATACCTCGCCGCCGGTGCGCGCTTGGTGGACGTCGAGGAGGCCTGGGATGCGGAGCTCGTCCTCAAGGTCAAAGAACCCCTCGAATCGGAATATGGCTATCTCAAGGACCAGATCCTCTTCACCTATTTGCATCTCGCGGGCGCGCCGCGGGCCCTCGCCGAGGCCTTGCTGGCGAAGCGGACCAGCGCCCTCGCCTACGAGACCTTGGAAGATGCGCGCGGCAGGCTGCCGCTTCTGGCGCCGATGAGCGCCGTCGCGGGGAACATGGCGGTCACCGTGGGCAGCTATTACCTGGCGCGGTTCAACGGCGGACGGGGCACGCAACTCGGGAGCGTTCTCGGCACACGCCACGGCAAGGTGGTGGTGATCGGCGATGGGGTGGTCGGCCGGCATGCGGCGCGCACCGCCGCCGCCATGGGCGCTCACACTTACATTGGCGGCCACGAAGAGCGGCTGCCCGAGATCAGACGGGAGATCTCCGACAGCGTAGATTTCTTCCTCTCGAGCGCCGAAAACATCGCGATGCATCTTAGCAACGCCGATCTCGTGGTCGGGGCGGTGCTGGTCCCGGGGGCGAAAGCCCCGCGTGTGGTCACGGAGGAAATGGTCAAGGGCATGCCGCGCGGCTCGGTGATCGTGGATGTGAGCATCGATCAAGGCGGTTGCATCGAGACCTCTCGGCCAACGTCACATTCCGCACCCGTGTTCGAAAGACACGGCGTCATCCACTACTGCGTGACCAATATGCCGGGGGCTTATCCCAGGACCTCGACGCTCGCGCTCAGCTCGGCGACGTTACCCTATGTCTTGCGGCTGGCGGATGGGGGGCTGTCGGCGTTGCAGGGAGACACGGGCTTTGCGAAGGCGCTCAACACCTATCAGGGCTACATCACCTGCAGGCCGGTCGCCGAAGCCCTGAGCCTAGAGGATCGCTACCGACCGCTTAAGCTAAAGGAATAGGTTTGCTAGAGTAGCGCTGTGCCCACGATCAACGGGCGTTGGTCCGGGGCCTATGGCACACGTTATATCCTCGATGCGCGAGATGCGTTAAGGCGGGTACCACCCTGCAACAGGTCATACGGATCGGCAGCCACGAACGGGAGGAGCTTATCGACATCACCGCCGAGGTCGCGGCGTTCGTTGAAAAGAGCGGCGTGCAGCAGGGCCTGGTCTCGGTCTACGCGCAGGGCTCGACGGCCGCGGTCATGATCCAAGAGAACTGGGACGAGAGCGTGCAGCGCGATGTCGTAGACCTGCTCCGCAAGCTCATCCCCAAGGGGGTCTGGTTGCACGATGCTCAGGACGGCAACGGGGACGCCCACCTCAAGTCCGGGATCGTCGGCCCTTCGGAGACCATACCCGTGATCGACGGCAGGCTCGGGCTCTCGCGCTGGCAGAACATCTTCTTCTGTGAGTTCGACGGGCCGCGCAGTGATCGGCGCGTGCTCTGCACCCTCATCGCGGACCGGGATTAAGGGTTCGTCCCAACCCCACGCCAGAAATATCGGTGAACGCCCAGAGGCTGTGAAAAATTGGCCGCAGGGGATCGCGAAGCGCTGGGTTGATATGCGATCGTTACCCCATGCGCCCTGCCTTCCCGATGTCCCTCCGCCTCATATCGCTCCTCCCACCGGTAAGGATCCGCGCGTCTCTACCCCATACGGCAAACCCCGCCGCGCGGGCTCTCCGCGGGCCTACGGTGCAGGCAACCCTGCCGATGACAGAGCCTTGCGCAGCGCCTCCTCTTGGTCTTTCGTCAGAGATGTCTGGAGCACTCTTCCTTTGAACTGTTTCAGCGCTTCGAGCACCTTGTCGGCCGTCATCTTGCGAAACAGCACAAATAGAGCGGATGTCCCTGGTCTCAGTGTTGATCCGAGATCTTTCATGAATTCATCGGAAATCCCTATGTCGGAGAGTAAGCCGGCGAGAGCGCCGCTTCCAGCCCCAACCGCTGCGCCCAGCAAGGGATTCATGAAAATCATCCCGATCAACATTCCCCAGAAGGTGCCACCCACCGCACCGGCAGCGGTGAGATTAGCCGCCTGGTGCAGTGTTACTTACCTTTCCGTTGTCGTCTTGCGTTACAACAACGATGTCTTCCATCTCGATGAGATATTCCTTCTGCATTTTCGCCAACGCGGCGCGCACCTCAAAAGCCGTGTGCTCATCGTTAAATCCAATGATGACTAAATCGCTCATGATTCTCTCCTTCACCTAGGGGTCGATCACTATAGGTTAATAGTTACGCTTGAAAGAAGGAGGGTAAAGCGCGCCAGAAGTATAGCACATCTCCTATTGCTGTCGGTCAAGATCCGTTCCACAACGAGCGTTGCGGGCAGCTCTGCGCTAAGTCACGGCAATCCCCAGGGATTTGCTTCTGACACTGGAGGAGGGAGGCGAGAGGTACCAGCAGAGGAAGAAGCGCGAGCATCGGCCGTAACGTCTACATTTATACCAGTAATTCTTGCCGATGGGCCCTCGCCCAGGCCTCGATCGCATCGGGCCTACTGCCGATGGTGATCGCCGGAAAGGCCCCGCGACCCACGGCGCGGATGCTCACCGGCCTGCCCACCTGCGAACACCTGCTCCATCTCGCGCTGCAGGCGCTCGAATTCTCCGAGAATATCACCACATGGCTTTATACCTCCTCGAATAGTGGCTGATGCCGTAGCGATAAGCGCAAGCGTCGTTCTACACCGGCCGCTGAGTAAATCCCCTTGCCTAACCTGCGATATCCAGGACAGATCCGATTGCAAGAGCGGAGTGCCGAATGACGAGGGGCGATCGCATGCCGAGGCAAGCTACCGAACGGCCGTCATCACTGCCGTGGGACGGGCACTCCTTGACCCGACCATCCCCCTTTGGCCCTCGCTCGCCCGAGATGCCAAAACACCCCGAAGCTTGGCGCTTCGGGCCGATGAAGGGCCCGAGAACCCCCGATTCAGACCGAGGACTCGCATGCTTGACAACTCGCTGGTCGACCACTACCCTTCTTCGAGGCGAAAAAGGGTGTTATATCGAACTTCGATGGGTTGGTGGCAATCGTCAAAAGTGCGATCGTGAAGGATAAGACATGGGCTCGCATCAGGATCGAACAAAAATGAAACGGCTCGTTCAGCGGGTCAGGAATCCCTGGGTGCTTGGTATTGCCGCGGCGCTGGCCTTATACGCTCTCGCCGGGTTTCTGCTCATCCCCTATCTGGTGCGGCATTATGTTCCGAAGCTGGCTGGTGAGCAGCTCCGGTGTCAGGCCGCTGTCGCCGAAGTGCGGTTTAACCCCTTCCTCTTTGAGCTCGAGGCGAAGGACTTTGCCTTCAAAGACGCGGCCGGGGAGGCGATATTTGGTTTTCAGCGCCTGTTCGTCGATTTCGATCTGGAAAGCCTGTTTCGCTGGGCATGGACGTTTGCCGATATACGGCTTGAGGGTTGGTCCGCAGATTTGGTGATCGATCGGGAAGGCCGGCTGAACCTGGCCAAGATCGCCGCTGCGCTGCCGGAATCCGACGAGGCATCTCCGCCCGCAGAGAGCCCGCCGCGGCTCTTGCTCAAGCATGTGGCGCTCACAGGTGGCTCGGTGAGTTTCACGGATCGCTCCAAATCGACTCCGGTCGCGGAAACGGTTAGTCCTATCGACGTGGAGTTCGACGCAATCTCGACGCTTCCTGAGCACCGCGGGTCTCACGTAGTCAGCGCAAAACTGGCGAACGGCGGGGTATTGGAATGGAAGGGCCACGTCTCGTTGAACCCAATTCTATCGGAAGGTGAAGTGCGACTCGAGGGCTTCAAACTGGCGACGCCTTGGAACTTCATCCGTCACCAGTTGGACGTGGCTGAACCGTTAGGGGCCGTGGGCGCAACAGCTCATTACCGCTTCCGATATGACCAAGCCAAGGCCGACCTGACCGTGAACGATGTGGGCGTCAAATTGAAGGGATTGCGGCTGTCTACCCCCTCTGCTTCAGGACCGATCCTCGTCCTTGACACTGTCGAGGTCGCGGGGGCTCACTTTAACCTTGCGAGCCGGGAGCTGACCGTGCCGACATTCAACGTGCTCAACGGGCGCATCGTCGTGTCGGTGGACGAGAAGGGAATCGCCAATTGGGAGACCTTGGTGAAGACCGGTACCACCGATGCGCCGCAGCCCACTCCGCCTGCAGCCGGGACTTCGGCCGGTGCGCCTGAAGCGCCTTGGCGGGTTAAGCTCGAAGCATTGAAGGTAGCGGACGTCGGGATTACGTATGCCGATGCGAGTCATGCTGTACCCTCTATGGTCTCCGTTGGGGCTTTCAAGCTGGGGCTTGGCGCGGAAGTGGAGAGCGGCGCCGCTGCACCAAAGGCGCGGATCCGGGACTTGACCGCCAGTCTTGAGCGCATTGCCATCGCCGAACGAGATAAGAGCGATCCGCTCGCGACCTTGGATTCCATTAAGGTCGAGGGCGGGCAAATGGATCTCGAGAAACGGGAAGCCACCATCCAACAAGTGGTACTTCAGAACGGTGGCGCCAAGATAGCCCGAGATGCGAATCAAACCATCCGTTGGCTTGAATTATTCGGCCCTCGGGACCAGGCAAATGCCCACCCGCAGATCGATGTCACCGGAAGGGAGAACGAGGAGGAAGGCAGCCCGTGGCGCTTCGTGCTTAAGGCGCTCGACCTCCAGGGGTTTCACGTGGCGCTTACCGACCAAAGCATATCACCCGAGGTTGCGTACGACATAGAGGACATGAAAGTCGCCCTCAAAGACATCACCACTGACGGACAGACACCCATCGCGTTCGATGTGCAGCTCAAGATCAAGCAAGGCGGGGCGTTGAGCACGACGGGACAACTGTCACAAAAGGCCGATCGCGCCGAGGCGCAGGTCAAGATCGACGGAATAAATCTGACGCCGCTGAAGTCGCTGGTTGCACAGGTCGCGGCGCTTACACTCGAGAGCGCCGCTGTCTCTGCTAATTTGCGGGTCGATTATAGCCAAGGCGAAACCGGTCCATCACTCAAGGCGGCGGGTGCGTTTAGCCTCGATAAACTGCTCCTAAACGAATCCAAGGGCGCCAAGCCCTTCCTGTCCTGGAAGGCGCTGTCGGCCGATGGAATCGACTTCGGCCTCGGTCCCGACAAGATCTCCATCAAGGAAGTGCGAGTCGTCGAACCGGACACCACGATCGTGATCTTCAAAGATCAAACATTGAACCTGGCCGCTGCCTTCCAACAACAGGGCGCGCCATCTTCCGGGCAGCCGGCAAAGAAGGAAGAGCAGAAGAGCGATCCCGCTAATCCATTTCCAGTGACCGTGGAGCGTGTCCGGATCGAGCGGGCGAAGGTCGATTTCGCCGACCTCAGTCTGGTCCTTCCGTTCGCCGCCCGCATCCACGAATTATCCGGCGCGGCGACCGGTATCTCGTCGGCTCCTACCAACCGAACCCGGCTCCAGCTCGAGGGCCGCGTGGACGAATACGGCGAGGTCAACGTGGAGGGGTCATTGAGCCCGTTACAGCATGAGACGTTTAGCGATGTTAAAGTGGTATTCCGCAACGTTGCGATGGCACCGCTTTCGCCCTACAGCGGCACGTTTGCCGGGCGTAGGATCAAATCCGGAAAGCTCAACCTGGATCTGCAATACAAGCTTGAGGATCGCAAGGTGAAGAGCAACTACACCGTCGTCCTCGATCAATTTACCTTGGGTGAGCGGGTCGAAAGTCCGAAAGCGGTAGACTTGCCCCTCGACCTCGCGATCGCGCTGCTTACTGATAGCGAGGGCAAGATCAACGCGTCCGTGCCCATCGAAGGCGACGTGGACCATCCTGAATTCAGCGTTGGGCACCTGGTCTGGCAGGCGATCGTCAACCTCATCACCTCTGCCGTCACTGCGCCTTTCAAGGCGCTCGGCGCCATCGTCGGTGGGGAGGAGGAGGGCATTGACGCGATCCTGTTCCGGCCGGGTATCGATAAGCTCCCGCCCTCTGAGCGCGAAAAGCTCGCGAAAGTAGCGCAGGCATTGACTAAGCGGCCAAAGCTCGCGCTAACGGTACACGGGGCGTACGACCCCGCGGCCGATGGCGAAGCGCTCCGGTCAATGCAGGTGCGACGCGCCTTGGCGCAAAAGCTCGACGTCGACTTGCAACCGGACGAGGATCCGGGTCCGGTGGCCGTCGACAACGCCGAGACGCAACGCGCCCTGGAGGCGTTGTCCGACGAGCGCGAGGGCGAAGATGCCATCGAGGAGTTTGAGGCCAGCTACGAAAAATCTGAGGGCAGGAAGCCAAAACGCGTCAGCGCGGTCTTGTCGCTGATGGGCCAGGCTAGCGAGGACGTCGATTTCTACGAAAAATTATTCCAGCATCTGGTAGAAAAGGCTCCGTTGGCAACGGGCGACCTTGAAGCTTTGGCCGTGCGGCGCGCTACAGGGGTTATCAAGGAACTGACCAGCCAAGCTGGATTCGATCCATCTCGTGCCACCGCCGGGGAAATCGAGCAGGTCCCAGATACCCAGGCGGACAGCGTCCCGACAAAACTCGAGCTCGGGGCGCTTGAACGCATGGACGAACCGCGGCATTAGGTGTTGTACGCTAGCCTACATAAGGACGCACGAATAGCGCCTCCGTATGAGGACGCCATCTCTCCACACAGCGATGGAACGTGTCCTTGGCCTCGATCGCGAAGTCCTGCCCCAGCCCAGAAGACCTCGGTGCCCCGCGGACTTCACCAGGTGATCGTGCTCGGCCTCCCGAAGGTCCGCCTCGATCATCTCCGCGACCAGCGCCTCGAAACCGACCCGGGTCTCCAGCCGAGCCGGGCCCTGGGCCCCCCAGTCGCGCCGCGCATCCAGGTTGCCCAAATGGAGCTGGTCCTGGAAGCCGAGCTTGATGCGCGCCCGCGCGGGTGATCTTGCGCGTCACGATCTTTTGACAAAGGACCGCCGGTAGGCTACTTTTTGCCCCGGCGCGGGGGGAGCGCCTTTGGGAAACGACCCGCCCGGCGGGACAAGACGAAACTTCCGGTGCGTGCGCACTTCACTATCACTTATCACATCGATCTGGCTTCCTCACATCGAGCTGGATCCGGCGTTTCTTCCGGGACGATGAGATCGAGCGGGAGCCAGAGCGGTGGCGGGCACCTTGATTGGGCAGGTCCCCTCTGCGCCCTATTGAACTGATCTCGACATCCGGACCTTGAGTGAGGGAGCCGCGGGACTGATAGATGGACGGCGGGCAGATGGACGGCGGGCAGATGGACGACGGGGAGCGACTGCCGGTCACCCCGCTCGGGCAGTCGGGCTACCGCTTCGGCTTCGGCGACTGCGTGGTCTATGTCGATCCCTACCTCTCGGATTCCGTGGAGCGCCTGGAAGGCGAGGACCACCGGCGCCTCACGCCGGCACCCGCGGCCCCGGGCGCCGTGACCGATGCGAGAGCTTGCTGCATCACCCATATCCATCAGGATCACGCCGACCCCGATACGCTGATGCCGCTCGCCCAGGCCTCCGGGCACTGCCGCTTCGTGTGCCCGAACGAGGTCGCCAAGGCCCTGTGGGCATGGGGGATCGATCGGGATCGGGTCGTCATCGCCGATCGTGAGCCCATGCGGCTATCGGGTGCGCTCGCGGTGACGCCCGTGCCGGCCGCCCATGAGGACCTGGACGTCGACGAGGAAGGCCGTTGCCGTTATCTCGGCTATGTGTTCGAGTGGGCGGGACGGCGTTTCTACCATGCCGGAGACACCTCGCCCCATGAGCACCTCCTCGCCGTGCTGCGGGGCTTGGGTCCTATCGATGTCGCCTTCCTGCCGGTGAACGAGCGCAGCTTCTTTCGCAAGCGCCGGGGGATCATCGGCAATATGTCGGTGCGCGAGGCCTTCGCGATGGCGGCCGAGATCGGGGTGCGGACGCTCGTACCCATGCACTGGGACATGTTCGCCCCCAACTCGGTGTTCCGCGAGGAGATCGAGCTCGTGTACGCGCGCCTGAACCCGCCCTTCGCGCTTTCCATCCACCCCACGGCGGTATAAAGGCCCGCGGTAAAGCCGCGCCCATCCATGGACATCAGCATCGTCATCCGGACGTATAACGAGGGCCGCCACCTCGGCACCCTCTTGGAACGCATCGCGGCACAGCGCTTCGAGGACGGCCGGGTCGAGACCCTGGTCGTGGACTCGGGCTCCACCGACGACACGCTCGCCATCGCGCGTGGCGAGGGCTGCAGGATCCTGCACATCGGGCGCGAGGAGTTCACCTTCGGGCGCTCGCTCAACCGCGGCTGCGCCGCCGCCCGCGGCCAGCACCTGGTGTTCGTGAGCGGCCATTGCCTGCCCGTCGCGAGCGACTGGTTGGCCCGGCTCATCGCCCCGCTCGCGGACGGCTCCGCGGACTATGCCTATGGCCGGCAGATGGGCAACGGGGAGGGCCGCTTCAGCGAGGGCCAGCTCTTTAAGAAGTACTTCCCGGAGGCGAGCCGCATCCCTCAGGACGGGATCTTCTGCAACAACGCCAATGCGGCGCTCAGGCGCGACGTCTGGGAGCGCTACGCCTTCGACGAGGAGCTGACCGGGCTCGAGGACATGGACCTCGCCAGACGGCTTGCTGCCGACGGGCTCAAGATCGCCTACGTGGCGCCCGCGGCCGTGTACCATCTGCACGATGAGTCGTGGTCGCAGATCAGGAACCGTTATGAGCGCGAGGCCGTCGCGCTCCAGAAGATCATGCCGGACGTACATATCAGCTTCACCGATTTCCTGAGATACTTCATCGCCGGGGTCCTACTGGATATGGGCGGGAGCCTGCAGGAGCGGTGCTTTCTCCGCACCGCCCGCGAGATCGTGATGTTCAGGTTCATGCAGTACCTGGGCTCCTATCGCGGCAATCACGAGCACCGCAAGCTCTCGAGAGAGCGCAAGGATCGCTATTTTTATCCCCGGCGCGCCCTCTACCGCGAGGACGAGAAATCGATCGACCGCAAAGCGATACACCATGGCGGATAGCGCCCCCCTGGTAGATTCCCCCGATGGTAGATGCCCCCTGATGGTAGATGCTCAATGCTAGATCAGGGACTGGTCGCGCTCCTGCCCATGAAGGCGCATAGCCAGCGCGTCAGCGGCAAGAACTTTCGCCTCCTGGGGGGCAGGCCCTTGTTCCGCTGGATGCTGGACGCCCTGCTCTCGATCCCGGCCATCGGCACGATCGTCATCAACACCGATGCCCGGACCCTGCTCGAAACGGACCCCGCGATACGCTCGGAGCGGGTGCTGATCCGGGACCGGCGTGCGGAGATCTGCGGCGACCTCGTCAGCATGAACCGCATCATCGCGGACGATGTGGGCGCCGTCGTGTCGCCGATCTATCTCATGACCCACACCACCAACCCGTTCCTGAGCCCGGCGACCATGCTCTCGGCGCTCGCCGCCTACCGGGAAGCATGCCGGGGCGGGAAGGCGGATTCCCTGTTCAGCGTCAACCGCCTGCAGGCACGCTTGTACCGTGGTGACGGCTCGGCCGTGAACCACGACCCGCAGAACCTCCTGCGCACCCAGGACCTGGAGCCCTGGTTCGAAGAGAACTCGTGCCTGTACCTCTTCTCGGCCGAGGGCTTCGCCCGCACCGGGGCGCGCATCGGGAACCGGCCGCTGCTCTTCGAGACCCCGCGGCTCGAATCGGTGGACATCGATGAACCCGATGACTGGCGGCTCGCCGAGTTGCTCGCCGCCAGCCGCGCGCGACGGACCGTTGAATCACGTGGCCTGAATCAGATGACCTGAATCAGATGATAGGGCGCGCAGAGGACCCGGCAGGGCTCATGGTGCTCGTCACCTGCCCGCCCATGCTCGGGATGATGGACGAGCTGCGTGAGCGGTTTGTCGAGCGTGGCGTGGGGGTCTACTGCCCGGAGGTGGTGCAAAGTGTCTCGGAAGAGGAGCTCATCGGGCTCGTGCCGCGCTTCGAGGGCTGGATCATCGGGGACGATCCCGCCACCGCTCGGGTCCTCGAGGCCGGCCGGGCCGGGCGGCTGCGGGCCGCGGTCAAATGGGGGATCGGGGTGGACAACGTCGATTTCAGGGCGGCGCGGGCGCTCGACCTCCCCGTCACGAACACGCCCCAGATGTTCGGATCGGAGGTCGCCGATGTGGCCATGGGCTACCTCATCGGGCTCGCCCGCGAGACCTTTTTCATCGACCGCGAGGTGCGCCGGGGCGCCTGGCCCAAGCCGCGGGGCATCTCGCTCGAAGGCAAGCTCTTGGGGCTTGTGGGCTACGGCGACATCGGCAGGAACCTCGCGCGCCGGGCGCGCGCCGCAGGGATGACGGTGCTCGCCTATGACCCCGCCTTCAAGCCCGATCGCGCCCTGCCGGAGGTAGCGGCCGCGCGCTGGCCGTCGGGGATCGAGCACTGTGATTTCCTCTGCTTCACCTGCGCACTGAACGCGGACAACCGGCACATGCTGAACGAAGGGCTCTTCGCCAGGGTCAAGCCCGGGGTGCGCATCGTCAACGTTGCACGTGGGGGGCTCATCGACGAAGAGGCGCTCCACCGCGCCCTGGTGCGCGGCAGGGTGTACGCCGCGGCGCTGGATGTATTCGAGGTCGAGCCGCTGCCGGCGTCCTCGCCGCTGCGCGGCCTCGCCCGCTGCGTCTTCGGATCGCACAACGCCTCCAACACGGCCGAGGCGGTACGGCGCACGAGCGAGCGCGCCATCCGGCTCCTCTGCGAGTTCCTGGGGCTCGGGGACGGCTAGCGGTGGCCGAGGTCGCCCTCATCACCGGCGCCGCCGGGGGGTTGGGTCAGGCCCTGTGCCGCCGCTTCGGGGAGTCCGGTTATCGGGTCATCGGGCTCGATTGCGTGCAGGGCGCGGCCCACTGCGAGGCCTTCGTGGAGGCCGATCTCGAGGCCCCGTGCGCGTCCGCGGAAGGACTGGCAAGCGTGCTCGAGCGCATCCGTGGGCCGCTTTCGACCATGACCAAACAAGGTGGGGGCCTTACGGTACTCGTCAACAACGCCGCCTGTCAGGTACTCGGGCCGGTGGAAGCCTTGTCGATCGCGGATTGGCAGAGGAGCCTCTGCGTCAACCTGCTCGCGCCCTTCCTGCTGACCCAGGGACTCCTGCCCGAACTCATGCGGGCGCGGGGATCGGTCATCAACATCACCAGCGTCCACGCAAAGGTGACGAAGCCGGGCTTCTGCTGCTATGCGACCAGCAAGGCGGCCCTGGAGGGTATGACGCGCAGCATGGCCACCGAGCTGGGGACCCGGGTACGGGTCAACGCCATCGCGCCGGCCGCCTTCGCGACACCGATGCTCGAGGCCGGCTTCGCCGGCCGTGATGAGGCCCGCCGGCAACTGGGCGAGATGCACCCCGTCGGGCGCATCGGGCAGCCGGAGGAGGTCGCAGAGTGCGCGCTGTTCCTCGCCTCGCCCAGGGCGGGCTTCATCAACGGCGCGGTGCTGCGAGTCGACGGCGGCATCTCGAACAGGCTGCATGACCCGCTCTGAAGGCGCCGATGGCGCCTCGACATGGTAATCTGTGCGCGTTCTCGGCCCCGCTATGCGTGACAAGCATTATTTCGATCTGATCCTGTACAAGACCTACGCCGACATACGTGCGGATACGGCGCACACCTACGTCGGCTACCTGTGGTGGTTGATCGACCCCCTGGTCGCGATGGCGACGTACTATGTCGTGTTCGGACTATTCCTGCAGACCGAGACCGAGGATTTCATCCCGTTCCTCCTGATCGGGGTGGCGGTGTGGCAGTGGTTCGTCACGACGGTCTCCAAGGGTGCCAACACCGTGCGCGCGGCGGCATCGCTCATCAGCCAGGTCTACATCCCCAAGCTGGTCTTTCCCACCGTCGCGATCCTCATCGCGTTCCTGCACTTCGTGGTCGTGCTCTTGCTCCTCATCGCGTTCTGCATCGTCTATGGCCTGAGCTTCTCGCCGCCTTACGCGGCCCTCGTCGTCATCGTCGCGGTCCAATTCGTGTTTTCCGGCAGCCTCGCCTATCTCCTGGCCGCGCTCATCCCCTTCATCCCCGATCTCAGGAACTTCGTCGATTACGGGCTGCGCATGCTCATGTTCCTCTCGGGGGTGTTCTTCCCGGCCGAGCACCTCCCCGAGTGGGCCAGGCCGTGGTTCTACATCAATCCCATGGCCAATCTCATCGAGAGCTACCGGGAGATCCTGATCCATCAGAGATGGCCGGACTTCGGCGCCCTGGGCCTGGTGGCGCTCCTCTCCTGCGCCATTGTGGTCCCGGCGATCTATGTGCTGACGCGCTACGACCGGGTCTATCCGAAGGTGGTGGACTGAATGGGGCCGGGAGCGAAGCCGGTCCTCTCCTTGCGCCATGTCGGGGCCTCGTATTGGTTGCGCAAGGGCTTCTTCCGGCGCCGGCGTTTCTGGGCGCTCAACGACGTATCGTTCGACCTCTACCCCGGCGAGTCCCTCGGCGTCATCGGTCGCAATGGCTGCGGCAAGAGCACCTTGCTCAAGATCCTGGCCGGTATCACGCGCCCGGACAAGGGCTCGATATCCGGTGAGCCCCTGAGCGCCACCCTGCTCGCCTTGCAGCTCGGGTTTCTCGCCTATCTGACCGGACGGGAGAACGCTATGCTGAGCGGCATGATGCTCGGGTTGACGCGGCCCCAGATCGCCGAGCGGATCGACGCCATCGCCGAGTTCGCCGAGCTCGGCGATTTCTTCGATGAGCCCATCGCCGAGTACTCGGCGGGCATGAGGGCGCGGTTAGGCTTCGCGGTCGCGTTTCAGCTCGACCCGGACATCCTGCTCATCGATGAGGTCCTCGGGGTCGGCGATGCGCAGTTCCGCGAGAAGTCCGCCGCAGTCATGACGGAGAAGATCCGCTCCGACAAGACCGTGGTCCTGGTCTCCCATAACGCGGAGACGCTGCTGGAGCTGTGCGACCGCGCGGTGTGGCTCGAGGATGGCTGCACGCGAGCGGTGGGACCGGCGGAGGAGGTCGTCATAGCCTACCGGGACGCCTTCGAACCCCGTCGTCGTGCGCGCAGGAGGCGCAAGGTCGAGCCCGTGACGGCGGGTCACGTTGCCGGTGCCGATGGGGCCGGTGTCGATGTGGCCCGCATCGATAGGGGCCGTATCGATACGGGGACCGACGTCGCGCATGCGGTGGCGTCTCGCGATGCAGAGCGGACGGCCGAGGGCGATGGCGTGTCCAGTCAGGTCCGCGCAGCGACCGGCAGCGGTGAGAAATGCGGCACAGGGCGCGGTCCGTGATGAAGTCGAAGACGGGCGATCGAGCGGCGCAGCTCCAGATCGAGGAGCAGCGTCTCATCGAGGAGTTGCCGCTCAGGGGCGGGATCTTTTTCCCGACCGAGGCCGTTCCCGTCGCAGAGCGCGTGGCCGGCTTGAAGCGGGTGCGCGCGATCTACGAATGGTGGTGGAAACGCGAGTACGCGCCGCGGCTACGGGAGCTGCGCCGGCAATACGCCGGCAAGGGGCGCTGCTTCATCATCGGCAACGGCCCGAGCCTCAATCGCACCGATCTCACGAAGCTCTGCGATGAGGTCACCTTCGGGGTGAACGGCCTGTTCTTGAAGTTCGAAGAGATGGGCTTCACCCCGACCTTCTACGTCGTCGAAGACCATCTGGTGGCGGAGGACCGGGCCCAAGAGATCAATGCGATCAAAGGCCCGCTCAAGCTGTTCCCGTTCAATCTCGCCTATTGTCTCGATGAGGGGCCGGATACCCTCTTCTTCAACCACAGGCCGCGCCCGAGCCCAACGGGTTTCGAGTTCTCGACCGACGCGAGCCGGATCACTTACACCGGCTGCACGGTGACATTCACGTGCATGCAGCTCGCGTTTTATCTCGGCTTTCCGGAGATCTATCTGGTCGGGGTGGACGCGAGCTACGAGATCCCGAAGACCGTGGAGAGACACGATCACTATGGGGTGGCGGTCCTCGACATGCAGGCCGACGACCCCAATCACTTCCATCCGGATTATTTCGGGAAGGGCTATCGCTGGCATGATCCCCAGGTCGACAAGATGGTCGCGGCTTACGAGGAGGCGCGGCGCGTGACGGAGGCCCGTGGCGTCAGGATCCGCAACGCCACGATAGGCGGAAAGCTCGAGGTCTTCGAGCGGGTCGACTATGAATCGCTGTTTCGGGCCGTGGACGGCGCGGGGACGATGTCCCTCTTCCCTCGGGTCTTGATCCTGGACATGACCTGTCTCGGGTCGAGCTCCGCCACGGGACAGATCAAAAAGACCCTGTTCACGGGGTGGCCGGAAGGCCGCCTGGCCCAGGTGTTTGCGGCCGGGCACGGGTGCTTCGGGCTGTACCGGGGCGGTGCGGTGCCCGCGGTGCTCGGCGACCCCAGCGATCCCGTGGAGGCCATCGACTGGTGCCGTTCCTTCGATCCCGACGTCGTCTATTTCCGGCCCCATGATCACCCTCGCTATTTCCATGAGCTCGCGCTACGGGCGATCGACGCGCTCGGGGTGCCCCTTTGCACTCACCTGATGGACGACTGGCCGGCTAGGGCCGGCGCGCGTGGCCTCTACGGCAGCGACAGCTTGGCGCGGCGGCTCCCCCGGTTGCTCGAGCGAAGCGCGGTGCGCCTCTCCATCTGCGAGGCGATGTCTTCGGCCTTCGAGGCCCGTTACGGGCTCCGGTTTCAGGCCATCGCCAACGGCGTGGAGCCGGCGGTGTGGGAGGCGCTCGATGACGAGCGTGCGACGCGGCGTGCCGCCACCGAGTCCTTGTTGACGCGGTATGTCGGGGGGTTGGCGGACGACATGGGACTGCGGAGCCTCATGGATGTCGCCGAGGTCGTGGATAAACTGCACGGGGAGATCGGGGTACGGCTGGAGATCCATACGACACGGACCTGGAAAGCCAAGGCTGACGCGGTCTTCGGGAGATTCCGAGGGGTGTCGGTGCACGAGGCGGGGATATCGGAGGAGGGCTACCGGAGGCTCCTGATCGGTTGCCACCTCCTGCTCATCGCGTACAACTTCGACGCACGGAGCATCGCCTATGTGCGTTACTCGATGGCCAACAAGATGCCTGAATGCCTGGCCTCAAGCGTACCGGTCGTGGCCTATGGGCCGATGGCCATCGCCACGGTCGCCTACCTCGCCGAGCACCGTGTGGCCGAAGTAGTGACGACGCGCGATCCGGCGCTCTTGGAAACCGCGCTGCGGCGCTTCACGGGCGACCCGGACTATGGCCGAACCCTGGGCGCCCGCGGGCGGGCCTTCGCATTTGAGCGGCACCCGGCGAAGGCGGTCCGAGAACGGCTACACGCGAGCCTTTCGGAGGCAGCGAGCCAACATGGTTTCGCGCGCGACGTCAAGCCCGGGAGCTCCGACGATGCGGGTCTCTGCGGGTGCCATTTGCGTCGAGCCCGCCTCACCATCAACGAGGGGGCGCTCGTGGCCGAGGTGCTGTCCCAGACCGAGGGAGGGATCGTGGTGGCCGTGGGCGGCCGGGCCCACGACACGCTCGCACCCTTCTTGACGGGCGGTTTCACGGTACACGCCTTGGCACCGGACGCGACCGCCCGGGCCGAGCTGGCGCGGCGTTTCGGGTCGAGATCCGGGCTCGTGATCGATCCGCGGGACCGCGTCGCGACCACGGCGGTACGGGAGCTGATCGAGGAACGCGGGCTCTCCGGTGTGGATCTCCTCATGGTGGACAGCCCCCCCCTCGAGATCCTGAAAGACGTCCCCCTGCAAGAGATCCTAGGGGCAGAGCGCCGGCCGCGGTTCGTGATGTGCGCCTTCAACGAGCAGAGTGGCTATCCCCTGCACGATGTGACGCGCTTGCTTGTCGCACAGGGCTATCGGGTCTGGGTCAGCGAATGGCACCCGCCGACGCGCTTCGGGCCAAAATTTATGAAAGCGGGGCGGCGGTGGCGGCGGCTCGTGCCCTACCCCTGCCACCTCGGCAACCCGCGGGCCTGGGGTTATTGCATCGCCATGAGAGTGACAGCCGACGCAGAGACCCTCGCAGAGGCCGCGCGCAGGGCGATCGAGCGTCCCTCCCCGACTCGATCGATCCCGTGGCTGGGCCTGACGGTTCAGCGCTCCGTGACGAAGGTTCAGCGCGGCGTGACGAAGGTCAAGCGCTGGGCCAGGGCCCTGACCAACCGGAGCCGGGCCGGGATCGTGGCCTATCTCGACGGTCATCATCCCGATGCCTCGGCCAGTCTCCGCGCCGCTCTGGGGCGGCTGCGTGCCTATCGGCGCGTGCTCGACAGGCTATCCTGACCGTGTCATCGGGGCGGGCCTACAGCGACATCGCGGATCCGGCTGCGGGCGCCGCTCGGCGACTGCGGCCCGCGCGCTACTGGCTAGATGGCTGGCTGTACCGGCGCACCGTTCATGCGCAAGCCCTTTCGTGGTTGAAACATTGCCATGAAGGCCGGCCCCTCTTGGTGGTCGGCAACGGGCCGAGCCTGAACCACACTCCCCTCGACGAGCTCGCGGGGATCCCCGCCATCGGCATGAACAAGATCGACCTACTGTTTCCGCGGGTGCGATGGCGACCCACCATGGTCTTGTGCATGAACCGCCACGTCCTGTCGCAGCACGCGCTACGGTTTGCCCGGCTCGGGATCCCCCTGTACCTGTCCTGGCAGAGCCGCTGGTTCGTGCGAAGGAGCGAGTTGCCGGAGGCCCGTTTCTTTCTAAACTTGGCCTCTGATGAATTTTCCACCGACATCACCCGGGGCGTCGGGATCTCGGGCACCGTCACCTATGCGGCCCTGCAGTTCGCCTACTATACGGGGGCCGACCCGGTGATCCTGGTGGGGGTGGACCATCATTTCACCGCAAAGGGCAGACCCCACGCCCTGGTGCGCAACGATGGGGCGGATCGCGACCATTTCGACCCGGGGTACTTCGACAGGCAGAGCCCTTGGAACCTGCCCGATCTGGCGGCGTCCGAGCGCGGCTACCGTAAGGCCAGAGCCGCGTTCACCGCCGCCGGCCGGACCATCCTGAATGCCACTTTCGAGGGCAAGCTCTGCGCCTTCGATAGGATCGATATTGCCGATGCGGTGCGGATCGCCCGCGATGGATCGCGTGCCCTTTACTTCAATCCGCTTCACGCGGGGCGGGATCGGTAAACGACAACCTCATGCCTCGCGCCGGTCGATCACTGCTATGAATGCCAGAGTCGCAACAAGATCAAGGCCTCCCCCGATATCTGCCGGCCGGTCCTGGTCTACCAGATGGGCAAGGTCGGTTCCCGCTCGCTCGTCGGCACGGGCGCCTACCCGTCCGATAGCACGATCGCGCTAAAGTCGCTACGTTGTCCTGCTATGGCGGATGGGGCGTGTATCGTTCCCTAGGAACGGGCAGTCGGCAGCGCTCGGCCATGGCGCTCCTGTGGCTGTTTGTGGCGGTCGCGCTGACCGGCTGGGCAGTACAACGCTCGGCGCAAGTGGGCCGTTTGGCCGCGCCGCCCCGCTACGACGACATCAACTACTTCAACGCCGCGCTCCGCTGGTTACATCGGTGGAGCGAGCTCGGGCCCGTCGATACGCTGCTGGCGTTCTTGCAGGACCCACCGCGGGCGCCGTTTCCGGAGCTATTGGCCGCCGGCTCATTCGCGATCGGCGGGGTCGATCTCGCCGTTCCCTACCTCGCGAGTTTCTTCATCCCCTGGGTGGCCTTGCTGTGGGCGAGCCGGTTCGCGAGCCGGGCGATGGCCATAGAGCGGCTGCTCATCGGTCTGTACGTCTGCACGATTCCGCTTTTGACCGTGGGCGTGACCCAGTTCCGGCCGGACCCTTTCTGGGGCATCGTGCTGGGCGGGGCGATGGGCTTGCTCCTGACGGAGCAAATGGTCGGGGCGAGCACCCGCCACCTGATCGCGGTCGGGGCCTCGTTCGGCGCGGCTTGTCTCATCAAGACGTCTACGTTTCCGGTCACCGCGATCGCCCTGATGACAGGTGTGGTCCTCGGCGCGATCGCGGACCGCTATGCTCGGCCGGCGGATTGGTCGTGGCGGGCCGCGATCCGAGCGGCGCTGATCATCTGCGCCACCGCCGCCCTGGTGGTGTTGCCCTACTACGCCCTCGCGTGGCGCAAGATCTTCGGCTACATCTATATTAACGCGCTGGGCCGCGATGTCTATATCTGGCTCACGCCGGGCGACTGGTGGTACCACCTCGCCTATTACAGCTTCGGGGGCGCGGGCATTACGATGTTTGGCTACCAAGGGCCGTTGCTGCTGTCGCTGGTGGTGGCTGGGATAGTAGCGGCTCTTTCGAAAGCCCGGGCAGTGGGAGCGCAGTCACGCGAACCGTTGGTACGCCTCGTCGCGTTCACACTCGGCGTCGGCGTGCTGTACGCCTTGCCCACCATCGTGCCCACCAAATCACCGTATTTCGGGGCAGCCTTTGGCGCAGGGCTAATTTTCCTAGCAGTGTATTCCATCGTTCCCTTGATTGAGGTGTTTCCACAACGGGTCGGCCGGGTGCCTGTCGCCACGGGGGCGCTGCTCCTGTTGGTCGCGGCCGGCATGTCGGCGTTCCGCTGGCCTTTGGCGGAAGGACGGCCCGGCGATCCGAGGCTGGCGGATCTAACGCGGCTGCACCGCGAGCTCGTCGGCGCACTCCGGACCTTGCCGCCGATGCCCGCACCGCGCCGGCTTTGGGTCACGGCCCCGGCGCCGATCACCGCCGATGGGCTGCAATGGATGGTCGATCGCGAGGGGCTGGCGATACAGGCGGTCCACGACAATCGCGAGGGCGATCTGCCGGCACTGATGCGAAAATTCGCCGACATCGATCTCGTGTTCGCGCAGGAAGAAGGGGGGGTCTACCTGTCCAAGTTCGCACACCATCGAATGCCCGCGGCACGCATGCAGGGCGAGATCCTAGGCGCCCTCCGCGAGCGCGGCGACTTACGGATCATAGCCACGCTTCGGGAAGCGGGCGGCAAGGAGCTCTATCTGTTCCAGCCGGATCCTGCGCGTGAGGAGCTATAGCCGGGCCCGGTCGCGGTTCCCCCTCGGGCACTACCAGGACGTCGTTGTCGAGATCCTTGGCCACCACTACCACGGTGATTCCACGGCACCGGCAACCCTCACGGTGGTTGTTTAGTGCAAGGGGTTGCGTAATGCCTGCTTCGATTCCCCGCTGCCTGGTCGATCCGCTGTACCGCTTGCGTTCCGCCCTGAAGCGTTACACAACGCTAAAGGCGCCGGGATGCAATCTGGTCACTCATTTCTCCTACCACAAGTGCTTGACGTCGTATTACCAGTCGGTCGTGCGGGCGCTCGCCGCCGAGTTCGGTTTTTACTATGAACACTTCACTTCCGACTATCCGCGATTCGAGCAGGCGGCGTTGAACGACCCGCGTCAGCGAGTTCTCAGTGTCAACAACCGCAGCGACATCGCCTGGGAACGACTACCGGAGTACCGAGGCAGCCATTTCATTCGAGACCCGCGTGATCTCGTCGTTTCCGGTTATTACTATCATCTATGGACGCGCGAAGCATGGTGCATCGATCCGGGATTCGAGTGGCGACATCTGGTCGCGCATCCCTATTTCGGGCGCTACGTCGAGACACTGCCGTCCAGGCTGCCGCGCGCGGTATCGTACCAGGAGTATCTCGGCACGCTGGACCGGGAACGGGGCATGATCGTGGAATTGATCTGGCGAATCCCTCATCTCGATGAAATGCGTCGCTGGAACTTCGCAAATCCGCGTATCATGGAACTGCGCTACGAAGATATCATCGGAAAAGAGGCCAACACCTTCGGAAGGCTGCTGGAGCACTATGGATTCGCACCGGCGTTGGTCGCGCGCGGGGTTGCGTTGGCCGAAGCGAAGAGTATCAAGCACCGCTCGAAAAGCGGGAAGAGCCATGTGCGTAGCGGTGCGGTGAGACAGTGGGATGAGGAATTCACGCCTCTACTCAGGACGCTGTTCAGAGAGTGCGCAGGGGACTTACTGGTCCGCCTCGGATACGAAGCGAGCACGGAATGGTGAAACGCGCCCGTCGGCGCTGAGACCACGGGCGGCCGAGGTCCTCGCCCCGCCGGGAAGCGGGGTCCAGAATGTCCCTGTCACGCGATTGGTGAAAACGCTCCCCGCCCTGTGCGTGGTGATAACGAAATTCGGACCAGCTTGCGAGCGATCGATGTCCTCCACCCGGCCATCCGGAACTGGTTCTCGGGTCCGGCGACATCGCGATCCGGTCGGGGTGCGCACCGGCGACACCCGGACCCCCTGGGGTTGCTTGTGGCTCCGACCGTACGAGGATGGCCGTTGGTCTGAGTGGCGGATGTCCTGGCACCATTGAACAGAAGGAGGCGCCGGCCTTCCGAGCACGCGTGAACCGGACGGCGTTGTCACCGCAGCACGGGGCTGCCTTTCGACTTTCGTTGAAGGGAGATTGATCAACTCCTCTATTTCGCGCTGCGTTCGGAGCGGACCGCGCCCGCATCGTACCATCTTCAAACGACAGTCAATACCGTTAACCGGATGATTCGCTGCACCGACTCCTCGTGTTCCACGGGAACGATGAAGATGTAGTGGAACTCCGAGAAAGTCGCGCCCGTCAGCCGCTCGCCAAAGAAGGTGAGCGGTTGATATTGTATCGAGCGGAAGAATTCGATGTACTCCTCGATGGTGAAGCGCTTGAGCTTTGGCGAACGGATGCTGAACTCCGACGCTATCAGTGGACGATCCGAGCACAGCGTGGCCGTCGCGCCCAGGAGCGCGGGATATTCCCCGCCTTCAAGGTCGAGCTTGATGAACTTGATCGGGCTGGTTGCCCCCTCGACAGCCTGGTCAATCGTCGTCGCTGCGACCCGGACCTTTGTGTACTGGAAGTTCGGATCATCCTTCCAAATGCAGTCGACACCGGATCGGCCTGGCTGCGTGGTACTCGACATGAACTCCACGAACTCGGTTCGGGGATTCTCCTGCAGCGCAGCCTCGATGCTTTTGATGTTGGCGAGCTTCTTGAACTTCACACGCTGAACCAAGCGTTGAAACGTGTTCGGATCCGCTTCGACGGCAAACACCATCCGGCATCCGGGCAACACGGCCAATCTCTCGGTGTGATACGCGACGTGGGCGCCGCCATCGACGGTGCTGAAATCGCTGTACGCTTTCAGGAACTCCGTATAGACCGCGGTGATTCCCCGCTCCGCCAGCATGGCGGGGGCATGGACGGAGGGGTCCTTGCAACGGTCGCGGAACGACTTTTTGAACTCTGTAGTGATCACCGATATCGCCTCGGGGTTGGTTCAGCGCAATACTAACGCGCGCACAGATCATGGTCTTAGCCATTCTGTACCTAACCCATTGATTGTTCGTCGTTAAAAAAGACCTTCCCCCATTCTGATCATGGAGCGCCTCGTTTACCTTTATCACCATCTTCCCAAGTGCGGGGGCGTCTCGTTCATTGACACCTGCTCGAAATGGCTCCCGGAGAGGCGCCAGCAGACCGACAGTTACCCGACTCCCGAGCAGACCGCCGAGTTCGCGAGAAGGCGCCTGGACTTCAACGCACTGCCGCCGAATTGCTTCGTCCACGGCCATCTCGTTCGCGAGGGGCGCCGGCCCTTCGAGCGTTACGGCGACCACATCGCCTCCGGCCGGCGCCGTCTCGTGACGACCGTTCGCGATCCGCTCGAGCGCCACATCTCCGCGTATTATCACCGGCGCAAAGGTCGGCAAGGAATGGCCGGAGCCGCTGGAGCGCTGGCTCGAGTACGGGCGCAACCAGATGGCGAAGTACCTGGATGTCGACGAGAGCAATTGGAAGGAGGCCTCGACGCATACTTGGTGGTAGGCACCATGGAAGCCCTCCAGCTCACGCGGTCGATGTCTTCGCAGCGGAGACCGGCAATCCTCGTGTCGAAGTCGCCCATTTGAACACGTCGCCGCGTGACGATTCTTCGCTGAACGGGGAGACCGTCGAGCTCTTCAAGTCCAGGAACCCGATCGACTACAGGATTTTCGAGTACGCCTCGCAGCGGCTGCGCGACGACGCCAAATTGCTCGGCCTCGTTTGATCAGAATTTCACTGCCAGACGCCGGTCCGGTGGGAGCGTTGGCCGATGCACTATACGCCGTGGCTTCCGGGGACCTGCGAACGGTCCTACGCAGAGCGGCAAAGGTCCTGGATGGCCCGGGGTATTCACAACAACGGCAAATCAAGGACGTTGATCGCTTCGGCCTCGGCGAGGGCGGCATCGGTGGTGTAGGGGAAGTCGGCCCATCGCCGCCTTTCGCGCACATCGCTTTCCTGGACAACCCACCGGACGCGATCCACGTCAACCTTGTTGGCGAACAGTCGGGCGATCTCCGCGAACATATCGACGGGCCGGTCGACCAACCGGTGGTAGGGCACCAACACCCGCTGCAGGCCTTGACCCGCGAGCGCCCAGCGCGCGACGAAGCCCGAGTAGTACGGCAGCTGTTTCCGGCGGTGCCGCTCCCAACTCTCCATCGTGTCCTCCACGGAGCATCGAGCGAGCTTGAGTCGGAATTGCGACACGATGGCCGGCCAGGGGTGGCGGATCTGGATGATGTACCGGAGGTCCGGCCGCTGCGGGGTGTCGAGGCGCAAGTCATGACATTTTTGGAAGTTGCTGAGCGGACGCCGGCACGTCCAGGAACGGCAGCCGTTATAGAACTCACAGTAGTTGAACCCAGAGCCGAAATACGCGAGCAGCAGCCGAATCAGCAGGGTGTGGCCGCTCCGCGGGAACGACACACCCTGAATAGTCTTGGACCAGGCGTTATCATCTTGGGGTTCGGGGCAGAAACTCACGACAGGACTCCCTTGGCGGCAGCCTCGCGGAAGAATGGGCTAGGCCAAACGCTCATCCCTCTGTTCCCGGCCCCACATCGATTCTTTCATTCCGGGCCCTTGATTTCAACCCCGGCGGATGGGTAAGGTGTGCCCGGACGCGACGGCCCCCCGTGTGTGAACATAGCGGGTGAACATAGCGCCCGGGGTTTCTCCCGGATGCGACGCGGTCCACCGTGCCCGACTCGTACAACGCGGTCAATCCAACACCACCCCCCGAAGAAGAAGTTCGGACTAGCTTGCGAGCAATCGATGACCTCCACCCGGCCATCCGGAACTGGTTCTGCGGCCGGTTCGCGGCGCCGACGCCCTGCCAGATAGAGACCTGGCCCGCGATCCTGGAAGGCCGGCACGCCCTCATCGCGGCCCCCACGGGATCGGGCAAGACGCTTGCGGCCTTTCTCGCCGTCATCGATCGACTGGTGCGCGAGGCCGAGGGTGGAGGGCTCGCCGACACCACGGCGGTCGTCTACGTCTCGCCGCTCAAGGCGCTCGGCAACGACATCCATCGCAACCTCGAAGCGCCTCTTTCGGGGATCGGCCGCGAGCTCGAGCGGCTGGGGTCTGGCGACATCGCGATCCGGTCGGGGGTGCGCACCGGCGACACCCTCGCGGCCGAGCGCCTGCGCATGCGCCGCTCGCCGCCGCACCTCCTGGTCACGACCCCGGAATCCCTCTATATCCTGCTGACCAGTGCGAGCGGGCGGGCGATGCTCGAGACCGCCCACACGGTGATCGTGGACGAGGTCCATGCCGTCGCCGCGACCAAGCGCGGCGCCCACCTAGCGCTCAGCCTGGCGCGTCTCGATGCCCTGGCAGGTCAGGAATTGCGGCGCATCGGGCTCTCGGCCACCCAGCGGCCCATCGATGAGGTCGCCCGCTATCTCTGCGGCGAGGGCCCGTGCCACGTCGTGGACATGGGCCACCGGCGTGCCTGGGACCTGGGCCTCGTGCTGCCGCCAAGCCCGCTCGCGGCTGTCATGTCGAACGAGGTATGGGGCGAGGTCTACGACCGTCTCGCCGATCTGATAGCGCGCCACCGCACGACCATCGTCTTCGTCAACACCCGGCGCATGGCCGAGCGCGTCGCACGGCACCTGAGCGAGCGCCTGGACACGACCGGCGAAGCACCCTGCATCGCGGCCCACCACGGCAGCCTGGCGCGCGAACACCGGTTGGCCGCCGAGGCGCGGCTCAAAGAGGGTAGCCTCCGGGCCCTGGTCGCGACCGCATCGCTCGAGCTCGGCATCGACGTGGGCGAGGTCGATCTCTGCTGTCAGATCGGGAGCCCGCGCTCTATCGCGACCCTGCTCCAGCGCGTCGGGCGCTCCGGCCACGCCATCGCGGGGCTGCCCAAGGGCCGGCTGTTTCCCTTGAGCCGCGACGATCTCATCGAGTGCAGCGCCCTCCTCGAGGCCGCCCGTCAGGGGGAGCTCGACCGGCTCACGGTGCCGCCGGGTGCCATCGATGTGCTCGCCCAGCAGCTCGTCGCGATCGTCGCCGGCGAGGACTACGACGAGGACCGGCTCTTCGATCTGGTGCGCGGGGCTCACCCCTATCGCGCGCTCACCCGCCCCGAGTTTGCGGCCGTCGTGCGGCTCCTGTCTGAAGGCTACAGCGGCCGCTGGGGACGGCGCGCCGCCTACCTGCACCGCGATGCCGTGAACCACCGACTGCGCCCGCGGCGCGGTGCGCGTCTCATCGCCGTGACCTCGGGCGGGGCCATCCCGGAGATCGCCGACTATGAGGTCCGCGAGGAGCCGGGCGGCGGCTTCGTCGGGACGCTCAACGAGGACTTCGCCATCGAGAGCATGGCCGGCGATATCTTCCAGCTCGGCAACACCTCGTGGCGGATCCTGCGCGTTGAGCAAGGTGTGGTGCGGGTGGAGGACGCCCGCGGGCTGCCCCCCAACATCCCCTTCTGGCTCGGCGAGGCCCCGTCGCGCAGCGGGGCGCTGTCGGCCGCGGTCTCGCGGTTGCGCCAAGGGATCGACTCACGCCTCGCCCGCGGCGGTCCCGACGAGGCGCGCCGCTGGCTCATGGAGGAAGGCGGGATCGACGAGGCGGCGGCCGGACAGATGGTCGAGTACCTCGCCGCGGTGCGCGCCGCGCTCGGGGTCATTCCGACCGAGCGGACGCTCGTCATCGAGCGCTTCTTCGACGAGGCCGGCGGGATGCAACTCGTGCTGCACGCACCGCTCGGCCAGAGGCTCAACCGGGCGCTTGGACTCGCGCTTCGCAAACGCTTCTGCGCCAAGTTCAACTTCGAGCTGCAGGCGGCGGCCACGGATGACGCGGTGGTCCTGTCGTTGAGCGAGGGGCACAGCTTCCCGCTCGACGAGGTCCCGGGCTACCTCAACGCCGCAACGGTGCGCGAGGTCCTGACCCAGGCGCTCCTCGACGCCCCCCTGTTCAAGACCCGTTGGCGCTGGAACGCGACCATCTCACTGGCCGTCCCACGCCGGAGCGGGGCACGCAAGGTCCGGCCCCAGCTCCAGCGCATCCTGGCCGACGACTTCCTGGCCGCGGTGTTCCCGGACCAGGCCGCCTGTATCGAGAACGTGGCCGGCCGACGCGAGATCCCGGACCACCCCCTGGTGCAGCAGACCCTGCGCGACTGCCTCAGCGAGGCCATGGACATCGAGGGGCTGGAACGCCTCCTCGGGGAGATCGCGCGCGGCGAGACGCGGGTCATCGCCCGTGATCTGACCGAGCCCTCGCCGCTCGCCCAGGAGATCCTGAACGCCAAGCCCTATGCCTTCCTGGACGACGCGCCGCTCGAGGAGCGCCGCACCCGGGCGGTGGCGAGCCGGCGTTGGCTGGACCCCGCCTCGGCGGCCGATCTCGGCCGGCTCGACCCCGAGGCCATCGAGCGCGTGCGGCGCGAGACGTGGCCCGAGGCCGAGAGCGCCGACGAGCTACACGACGCGCTCCTCACCCTTGGCTTCCTCCACGAAGCCGAAGCAGAGGCCAGCGAAGGCGCCTGGCCGCGCCTTTTCGCCGAGCTACGCGCCGCCGGCCGCGCCACCGTCTTGACCGCCGCCGGCCTGCGCCTCTGGGTCGCCGTCGAACGACTGCCGGAGATCCTGGCCCTCTATCCCGAAGCCGCGACTGAGACCCTTGTACGGGTCCCGGAAGAGTACGCCAGGGTCCACTGGGAGCGCGAGGCGGCCCTCACCGAGGTGCTGAAGGCCCGTTTGGGCGCGCTCGGACCCGTATCGGCCGCGGCCCTCATGCGCGATCTCCGTGTCCCCGAGAACGAGGTCATGGCCGCGCTCCATGCCCTGGAAGCGCAGGGAGCCGTGCTGCGCGGCTCCTTCTCCGGGGGCGAGATCGAGTGCGGGGGCGAGATCGAGTGGTGCGACCGGCGCCTCTTGGCGCGCATCCACCACTACACCGTGGATCGCCTGCGCCGCGAGATCGAGCCGGTCTCGGGCGCCGACTTCATGCGCTTCCTGTTCGCCTGGCAGCATGTGAGCGCCGACAGCCGCCTCTCTGGCGAGGCGGCCCTGGCGGCGGTCCTGGAGCGGCTCATGTGCTTCGAGGCGCCGGCACCGGCCTGGGAGGCCGACCTCCTCCCGGCGCGCCTTTCGGACTACGACCCCGACTGGCTCGATCGCTTTTGCCTGTCCGGCCAGGGGGTATGGCGGCGGCGCCTACCCAACGGCGAGGGCGCCGCGGCCACGGCGCGCATGGCTCCGGTCACGCTCCTGCGGCGCCAGGACCTGGCCGCCTGGGAAGCGATCACAACATCCCCCGAGCCCGCCGCCGTGCTGTCCGCCGCCGCAGAAGCCGTGCGCGCCGCGCTGGGCGCGGGCGGGGCGCTGTTCTTCGAAGATCTCCTGGCGCGCCTGCGGCTCTTGCCGAGCCAGCTCGAAACGGCGCTCTCCGAGCTGGCCGGCCAGGGGCTCGCCGCCTGCGACGGTTTCGCGGGGCTGCGTGCGCTCTGTGCCCGCGCCGGGATGGGCCGGCGTCGGA